>JBPCRH010000188.1:0-3230 GCA_050997075.1 Chthoniobacterales bacterium | reverse complement strand
CTGTCGTGGCGGTCGCTTTTTTCACAAAGTTCGTCGTGGCAGAATGCCGCGACCAGCCCACGAAACGTGGGCGCTCCCCGGGCGGGGAAGGGGACGCCGAGATTTTCGCCTTTTCGTTAGGCGGAGGCATCGGGGAATGCGTAGTGCGGTAGTGTCGCGTGGCCAGGCCGAGCATGACGATGAGAATAACGAACGCGATCGTGCGCTGTTCCTGTTTGGTCAGCACGAACATCCGCAGCCGTTCGCGCAAGCTCATGCGTAGGCTATCGGATCTTCGAGCCCGGCTTCGCGGAAGCCTTTGCGGCGCAACTGACAGGAATCGCAGGCGCCACAAGCGAGTCCCGCTGGCGTCGGATCGTAGCAGCTATGCGTCAACGCGTAGTCGACCCCCAGCTCGGTCCCGCGCCGGATGATTTCGGCTTTCGTTAGGCTAATGAGCGGGGTGTAGACGCGGAAGCGAGCGCCTTCGACGCCGGCCTTGGTCGCCAGATTTGCCAGCGTCTCGAAGGCTTCGATGAACTCCGGCCGGCAATCCGGGTAGCCGCTGTAATCGACCGCATTTACGCCGATGAAAATCCCGGTCGCGCTGAGCACCTCCGCCCAGGCGAGCGCGTAGGAGAGAAAGATGGTGTTGCGCGCCGGGACGTAAGTGATCGGGATGCCGCTTGCCATTTCGCCAGGCGCGCGGTTTTTCGGCACCGCGATTTCGTCGGTCAAAGCCGAGCCGCCGAAGAGGCGCAGATCGATCTCCGCGATGCGGTGTTCCTTCGCGCCTAACGACTGCGCGACGCGCGCGGCCGCGGCGAGTTCCTGCGCGTGACGCTGGCCGTAGCGGAAGGAGAGCGCATAAACCGCGAACTTTTCCGCGCGCGCGATCGCCAGTGTGGTCGCGGAATCGAGCCCGCCGCTGAGGAGAACGACGGCGCGCTTCATTCCTCCGCGTCGGGGAACATCGCCGTGACCGTGAGCGCGATGCCGCCGCGCGAAGCGAACTCGGCTTTGAGCAACATCTTCCGCGGGGCGCAGGCGCTCACGAGATCGTCGAGAATGCGGTTCGTGACCTTTTCATTGAAGGCTTTCTCGTTGCGATAGGAGGCGAGGTAAAACTTGAGCGACTTCGTCTCGAGACAGCGTTCGTTAGGCACGTAATCGATCGTGATCCCGGCGAAATCGGCCTGGCCGGTGATCGGGCAGAGGGAAGTAAAATCGGCGGAATGAAACTGAATCCAGTAGGGGCGATCGGCGGGGTTGGGAAAGGTCTCGAGGATTTTCGCGGAGGGGTTGGTTGGGATCTTCGTTTCGCTTTTGCCGAGGAGGGTGAGGCTCTTTTTGGATTTCTTCTTCGCCACTGAGGAACCTACGGGTGGTGAAGAGAGCGGCAATTTCTTTGTCATCCCGAGCGGAGCGCAGCGCAGTCGAGCGATCCCGGGGCGCTGCTGTGAAGCTCGGCGGCGCAACATTCTTGCGGCTTCGGTGCCAGGAAACCCGGCGGGATCCCTCGACTGCGCTGCGTTCCGCTCGGGATGACATGCCCTTTTCTCTAGTCCGGGGGGCGCAGCATCGGGTCTTTGAGCGCGCGTTCGCGGTCGCCGTTCTTGCTGTATTTCCAATAGGCCACCTTCAAGGTGCGCTTCAGTTTCAGGTGGCTGCCGTTGGCCGCGGTCCACTCGCGAAGGAGATGCGGGAAGTCGCGGTCGAGCACGAATTGATCTCGCCCGCCGGCGTGTTCCACGGTGACGCTGATGAACTTCTCCCCGGTCTCGTAGCGGACCTGCGCCGGCTCCCAGACGAGTGCGGTTTTGCGCGAGCTGATGACCGTCGGGGCGAGCTGAATCTCGAAGGCGCCCTGCGGTTTCGTGAAATCGATCGTGCGGACGCGGAACGGGAGTTCGTCGTAGAAAAAGCCGTTCTCCGGGAGCGTGACTTGCTCGCTGCCGTCGGCCATGCCGTCCCAGTAGGTGTGCCAGATGTGGGTGAATTCTTCGCCGTTGCGCCGGCCCTCCTGGAAGCTATTCCCGCAACTGTCGTTGCTCGTTAGGCTAAACTTCGCGAGGCGCGCGTTATCGGCCCGCCAGAAGTTTGAGTGCATCTGGTGCACGACGTAGAGGCCGGTCGGCGCGGAGAGAATCTGGTTCATCTTCAGCACCTGCACGACGCCACGATGATCCCAGGAATCGGGCTTCACCATCTGCTGGAGGTCGAACGGCTCGCGCACTAAAATGTGCAGCACCTCGGTCGCGCGCGGCTCGCCTTCGCGCACGAGCTGCGCGTCGTAGAGGTCGAACTCGGCTTTGCCGTCGTTCCAATAGCTGCTGTTCTGGACGAAGCCGGGCGCGAACTGCGCGTCCGCACTCGTTAGGCAAAAGAGGAGGAGACCGCAGGCAGGCAGGCGACGCATCATGGGGGACGCTTCCGGCTTGCGCGGCGATAAGCAAGCTGGAAGCTTCCGCTCCGGATGGCGAACGAAACTCCCAAACCTGGCGGCGTCGCGCAGACCGGCGTGATCGATTTTTTCGCGCACGACCCCCGAAGCGATGAGGTCGTGCTCGCGATGTTCGAAGAGCGTCCGTGGGGCGATTCCGAATTGCAACTATTTCAGTTACAGGAGAAATTCAACGCCTACGTTTCCTTCCTGCTCGATGGCGAACTGGCCGAGGCGCATCCGGAGTTGTCCGGGAAAAAAGCGCGGATCGAAGTGCGTTGCGCGACGATCCCGGAAGGGCGCGCGCTCGATTTGCTCACGATGGTTCACGACCAGCTTGCGCTCCAGGAGATCGGCGTGGAAGTCATCGCTGGGAGTGAAGGGTGTGGAGCTGGTTGTAGCTGCCACGGGGAGAATTAGACAGGATTAACAGGATTTTACAGGATTAGGAGAGGGCGGGTCGCTGGTTTCTCTGTCTCCTCCTCATCCTGTAAATCCTGTTAATCCTGTCTAAAACCGGGCTATCGTAGGGCATGAAAACTCCGTTCACCGTCGGCACGGTCGGTCATTTCGGGCTTTCCGTGCGCTCACCTAAGAAGAGCGCGAAATGGTTTCAAAAAGCGCTCGGATTCCAGAAGCTCTTCGAGTTTGACGGCGGCATCGCGGTCGGAAATAAGAACGTCACGATCGCGCTGCACAAGGGGAAGGCGCGGCCGAAGACTCTCGGACAAATGTCGTTTCATCTCGCGAATCTCGCGGCGCTGAAGAAGGCCCTCGCCCATCTGAAAAAACAGAAGGTGAAAGTGGA
>JBPCRH010000262.1:0-3995 GCA_050997075.1 Chthoniobacterales bacterium | reverse complement strand
GAGGCGCGGTGGCTTTAAGATCGAGCTTCTCAGAAACGTGGAGGACGAAGTTTTCCGTCGCGACGATAGATTCCGAGTAACCGCCGTAGGTGAGCGCGCCGTCGGCCTCCTTACTGTTGTAGGTCAGAGTTAGGCCCTTTTCACAATACTGTTCGAGCCCGTCCGCGCAGCTCGCACAATCCTGACAGGAATCGACCAGGCAGCCGATCGCCGCGAGATCACCTTCCTTGAACTTGGTCACGTTCTCGCCCACGGCCGTGATGCGGCCGACGATTTCATGTCCCGGCACGATCGGGTAAGTGCTGTTCCCCCACTCATTCCGCGCCATGTGCAGATCGCTGTGGCAGACGCCGGTGTAGAGAATTTCGATGCGGACATCGCTCGGGCGAAGGGCGCGGCGCTCAATCGTGAAAGGGCCGAGCGGCTCGGTCGCGCTCTGGGCTGCGTAAGCGGCGGCCGTCTCGTTTTCGGTCTTGGAAAGCTGTTCGGTCGAGGTGGTTGTGCTCATCCGGCAACCTAGCGCAAAGCGGGTAAACCCGCGCGCGAAATCTTCCCTTTCCGGCCAGCCGCGTCCGCGGAATTCGATTACGGGGAACAAAATGGATTCAATCAACAGAAATCAGCCGGAACAAATTCGCGCCAACCTGCGCGGCCAGGAAGCAATCGCCAAAATCAAAGAGTTAGTGGAGAAGGCGCAGACCTGTTTCTTCTGCACCCGCGAAACTTCCGGTGAATCAAACGGCACGCGCCCGATGAGTGTGCAGCAGGTGGACGACGCTGGGCATCTCTGGTTCCTGAGCGCGGACGACAGTCATAAAAATCAGGAGCTAGCCGCTGACTCTTCCGTCGAGCTCTTCTTCCAAGGCTCCACGCACTCCGATTTCCTCACTCTCAAAGGCACGGCTACGGTCACGCGCGACAAGGCAAAGATCAAAGAACTTTGGGAGCCAATCGTGAAAACCTGGTTCACCGAAGGCGTCGACGACCCGCGCATCACGGCGATCAAATTCGCGCCCAAGGATGGTTATTACTGGGACACGAAACACGGCATCGCGATCGCGGGTCTTAAGATGGCCGTGGGCGCGGCGATCGGGAAAACGCTCGACGACTCGATCGAAGGTACGCTCCGGCTCTGACCAAGCTGCCGCGCAGGCTGGCAGACCGCTCGAGCCCGCGTTTCTCGGAGAGCTTGAGCTAGGTCTGGCCCTCTGCCCCTTTCGAGGAAGGCGCGGAAGATGCCCGTATGAGTTGCCGCAGTCTCGACATCGTACTTGGGAGGCTGACCATCTTTTACACTCACATCCACATCCGGCGCCTTGGGATCCTGGGTCTTTTCACTTCGCATCCGGCGAAAGGCAAGAATAACGCGGCGGCTGCGAGACAGCCGAGGATAGAAGTGACAGGATTTTTGAAGGTTTCAGTGCTTGGTCCAGCCTAGTCGGGTCGAATCTCGGCTGGCATCGTGCGGGATTTCATTTATCCATAGCCCATGGCCATCCGCATCTTCGTCACTGGCGGCACCTTCGATAAGGAATACAACGAGCGCACCGGAGAGCTCTATTTCAAGGACACTCACCTCACGGAGATGCTCCAGCGCGGACGTTCGCGCGTGCCGGTGACAACCCGCACCGTCATGATGGTCGATAGTCTCGAGATGAGCGAAGCCGACCGGGCCGTGATCGTGCAAAACTGCCTGCAGGCGCCGGAAGATCAGCTCGTGGTAACCCACGGCACCGACACGATGACTGACACGGCCGCCGCGATCGCGCGGGAAGTCACGGGGAAGACGGTCGTCCTGACTGGCGCGATGATTCCCTGGGCCTTTGGAAGCTCTGATGGGCTTTTTAATCTCGGGAGCGCGCTCTCATTTGTGCAGGTGTTGCCGCCGGGGGTCTACGTCGCGATGAATGGCAAATGTTTTCCGTGGGATCGCGTGCGCAAGAATCGGGAGCGCGGCGAGTTTGAAGAGATTAGCCAAGACGAAAGTGTCACCCTCCGCCGGGAAGATAGTTAGTGCAGGAAAGCAGGACGTGACGCCAGTCGTGGTGCAAAGTTTCTGTGACAAAGGCGTGCGACCGTGCGACTACCAATGTCGTCGTCCGCGCAGATCCTGACTTCTCAGGTCAGAGAGCGGAGAGACAGGCTGAAGAAGAGACTTTTTCCGATAACCGGTGACACCAATGAAGAGAATCCTTGAAACAATCGCTGCGGGAGTTGTGGCAGTCTTGCTCATCAGCCCCGTGCTCACGAGCTGCAACCGGGAACCGGTCGAACGAACGATGGCCGAACAGCAGGAGGATGAAAAGCTCGCCGAAAAGGTAAAAGCGAGCTTCGCCAGCTCAGCCAGCTTTAAATTTCCCGACGTCCAGGTTGCTTCCTTTAAGGCGACCGTGCAGTTAAGTGGCTTCGTTATCTCCGACGATCAAAAGGCAGCCGCTCAGGAAATCGCGAAGAGCGTCGTCGGAGTGCGGGAAGTCGAGAACAAGATTTCCGTTAAACGCTAAGCCATGAAGAAATCGCCGGCGGATCGTTTTGCTATTTTCATCGGACTGTTCCTCATCGTCCAAGGCGGGTGGGAATTCTTTAGCCCGGTTGTCTTCGGGATCCTGACCGGGAACGCGCTGCATGCCTTCATCCATCTCTTTCTCGGCGTCATTGGCGTTTTGCTCGGCTGGGCCGCGCGCGCTCGCGGCTTTTGTCTTTTCCTCGGAGTTCTCCTGCTGGTGGTCGGCGGTCTTTGCTTCGTGCCTGGGCCGAAGGAGATAATCATCCACCTCCTCAATGTGAACCAGGCCGTCGCGCTCCTGAATCTGATCGTGGGCGCGGTCGCGCTTGTCCTCGGCTTGATCAGTAAGCCGAGGCACGAAAACCGCGGGCGACTAGATAACCTAGTCGCCCGGCGCCAAGAGTGTGACGGTAGTGGTGGTGTGGGATTCTTCGGTGTGACCCAGGCCGCTCCCGAAGTTATCGTGCTGCGAACGGGCGACCATAAGTCGCCCGCCCGCAATTTGATATTCTCGCACTTCTTCGTCGTGCACCCGGTAGCTCAGGAAAAACTTACTAAAACGCAGACGCAGGTCGTGGTCCATCCCGAGCGGCTGGCCCGCGCGGTCGAGCCAGAGCTTAAGAGTAGCATCGCTTTCCTTGAGCGCTTTGCGCCCTTCCTCCGCCAGCCGCAGATCGAGCCGGATGACGAGTAACCGCGCCGGTTGCCCTTTATAAGTGTCGGGCTTCTCCTCGAGCAAAGCCGCGCCTTCGAGCGCGCGGCGCAACGGCTCAGCCGCATCGAGCAAGTCGAGCGCGCCGTTGGCTTCGAGCGCAGTCAGGGTGGCGACATCAGACCGTGCCGCATCAGGATGGGCGCTTCGGGCGGCCGCCGCCTGGCGTGACTGGCGGATTTGCTCCGGCGACCAGCTCATGCGCAAGCCCGACACGCCGCCACTCTCGACGACGACAGAACTGTCGCCGGCCGCCTGCTTCGGATTTCCGCTCTCACCGCCAACGCGCCGGGTCCTGATCTCGACGCGCGCGCGCAGGATCTGGTCGCTCTGCAGGCGCTGCAGGGTGGCACGTAAATCGCCGAGTGCGTCAGCCCCCGCGAGCGCGGGCAGGGCGAAGAGCAGGAGTACGGTCAGCTTAGCCAGAGTCATGAAGCAATCTGTGGTGGAAACCCGAAACCTAGTCTGGGATCTCGGCCTCGACGAGCTGCGCGAGGAGGATGAGTGACTCCTGCCAGCCGAGATAGCACATCTCCGGTGGGATCGCAGCGGAGACGCCTTCCTGCACCACAGTTAGCTCGGTGCCGCAGAGGACTTCCTTCAGGCTGATCGTCGTGGTCATCTCGCCGGGCATCTTCGGGTCGTCGAACTTGTCTGTGTGCCGGAGGCGCTTGTGCGGGATGAGTTCAAGATATTCCCCGCCGAAGGAATGACTCGCGCCGGTGGTGAAGTGGGTAAACGGCATCTTGAAGGTGCCGCCGACTTTCGCCTCCAGTT
>JBPCRH010000223.1:0-3443 GCA_050997075.1 Chthoniobacterales bacterium | reverse complement strand
GCGCATTAGCAGGTAACAAGAAGTAGATGAGCGACCGCGGGCGAGATTGCGCGCGGAGGAAGCGGAAGGATGGAAGTCATCTCAAGGTAGCACGCGGACGAGGGACTTCACCGGGTGGCCATTCGCGGCATTGTCCCGCTTGATAATCCTCTTTCGCGCTTTCCCGCAACCGGTCGAGTTTACCGCCGGCTTCCGAGTCTTTCATCATCTGCCGATCCACTCGTCGTAGGAAGGAGGCCCTAGGATCGCCATGAGTTCGCGGCGCTCTTGGAGCCTCAGGTTATCAATCGCCTGCTTGATTTCCTGTATCCCGCTCACGTGCTGAGGGTATGCAGTCTGGCAAAATGTGCAATCTCAGACAGCGGGGGGAAGAGTCGGGGTCAGAAGAATATTCGGTATGATAAAAAAAGAAAAGACGCGGCATTCTTCGTCTGTATTGAATATTCTCCTGACCCCTCCTTTTTTGACTCCCAGAGAAAAAGGAACAGCAGAAAACAAAGCCGCCGGTTTTCTCGCGGTAACTCTTCCTTGAACTCTGCGGAGGACGGCGACAGGCGTTGCATCTTCGCGAAAGTCCGACCCGCGTCGAGCCCGCGAAAAAGGTGCTCTCGACCAGTAGAGCGCTAAAACTGCGCTATCTTCCAAAATGGAAATTACGAGATGTGGCACTCAGCCCTCGACCAAAGGTTCGACCGATTGGTTCACCGGCAAGGTCCGGATTGACCCGCTCTTTGAGGCTTCGGAACCGGCCCGGGTGCGCGGCGCCAGCGTCACCTTTGAACCCGGCGCGCGGACTGCGTGGCACACCCATCCGCTCGGCCAGACGCTCATCGTCACCGCCGGTTGCGGACTCGCGCAACGCGAGGGCGGCCCGATCGAGGGAATCCGCCCCGGGGACGTGGTCTGGTTCTCGCCGCAGGAAAAGCACTGGCACGGCGCCACGCCGACCACGGCGATGTCGCACCTGGCGATCCAGGAAGCGCTCAACGGAAAAGCGGTCGAATGGCTGGAGAAAGTCAGCGACGAACAATACCCGCCTAACGAATAAAGGACGCCCCGCTCAATCGGCGATGGCGGTAATCGGATGGGAGGTGCGTTCGAGATTCACGATCCCCCAGCGCGGCAGATGGTCATCGTGGATCCGGATATCGCGGAAGCCGCTCTGGTGCAGGAGCCGCAACACTCCGCCTAACGAGAATAACCTCATCTCCAAAACCGAGCCGTGGCCGCCGTGGAAGCGGACGTCGCGATAGGTCGTCTTCTCGCCGGTCCGGCTCGTGTTCACGAGACAGGTCTCGGCGCCGCTCCCGGTGATTTCGTAAGAGTAAAGATCGGGAAAGTGCTCGATGATGCCTTCGCCCAGCGAGTAAGGCACGGTGAAGACGAAAGTGCCGCCGGGCCGGAGCAGGCGGCGCAGGTTCTGGAAGGCGAGCTCGATCGGTTGCTGCACATGTTCCACCACGTCGGAGCAGATGACAAAGTCGGAGCGGCCGATGTACTCCGGCGCCGGGTCGAGGATATCGAGGATCGGTTTCCGATCGAGGAAGGTGTTCAGGTAATCAAACTTCTCCGCGAGCAGGTGGCAGTAAACGCCGGTCTCACTCATGCCAACACCCTTGATTTCCTTGTGCTCCGGCAGTTGGCGCAACGGTTGCACCTCGCCGAAGAGTCGCTCCTGGAGCGCAGCCACGATCGCGCGGAAACGAAGCGTGGAGCCGCACTGGCAGGTGATGATCTCGCGCCCGGCGGCTTGTTCGAGGTCGGCTTCGGCGGCATTGCCACAGATGTCGCAGATGAAGGAAAGCTGGCCGGCCGGGATGATTGGTTTCCATAACGGGACCTCCCGGGGAACCGACGGCTTTCGGGAAAAGGGGAACCACCAGCGTTTCGGTGGCGGCTTGCCCTTCTTCTTCCCTTTGACGGGCGACTTCCTCCCGGGCAGGACGATGGTGCCCGGATCGGGCGTCCTTTCCCGAAAGAAAGCCAACCCACCGCCCGCCCAGCGCGAAGTTTCCATGTGATAAAGGCAACCGCCACAGCCGCCATGATGCCTTGGTGAGTACGACCGGTTCGGCGGCACCCGGTTACAGGAAAAAATGGAAATTTTTGCGGGAGGACGTGCGGGCGGCGCCCAGCCGATTTCTCCCCGCAAAAACGGGGGCAACAAGCCCTCTTGGAGCCTTATTTTTTCTTCGTCGCGCCCTTTTCTTTGAGCGCTTTTTTCGCGAGCCGACCGACGAAAAAAGTGACGGCCACGGTCGCGAGCAGCCCGACGCCGAGGAATGTCCATTCCAGCGGGGTGTGACCTTTCTGGCCGCCCCCGCCGATCCCGGCCTGCCCAATCGCGCCGAGATAGGCGAAGAGCAAAGTCCCCGGGAGCATGCCCACGAAGCTTGCGAGGACGTAGGGCCAGAAACCGACCGAAGTGACACCGTAGAAGTAGTTGCTGACGTTGAAAGGGATGAGCGGACTGAGCCGAAGGAGCCCGACGATTTTCCAGCCTTGTTTTCCGACCGCGGCGTCGATCGCGCCGAACTTCCTGTTCTTCTCCGCGAACTGCTCGATCCGCGCGCGCAGGAGATAGCGCGCGATGAGAAAGGCGAGCGACGCCCCGATGGTGGCGCCGACCAAAGCGACCGCCGTCCCGCCGGCGATGCCGTAAATTAAACCGGCCGCAATCGTGAAGATCGCGCCAGGCAGAAAAAGCACCGCCGCGACCGCGTAGATGGCGACGTAAAGAAACGCGCCGAGCACGCCGAGATGACGAAACCAGCCGACGAGGCTTTTGAGCCAGGCCCCGACGGGCAGAAACGACGCCGCGACCGAGAGCAGGACAAGAACGAGTCCGAGCGCGATCCACTTCCCGTATTTCTTCAGCCAGTCCATCCGTGCCTAACGAGCGCGGCGATAAAGCCAACTCGTGATCTTCTTCGCCCGCGGCGTGAGGCGCTTTTTGTTTAACTTCTCGGCCGTCTTGAGCACGAGGCTCGCGAAGGTCGGGTAGGCGTAAATCGTGGTCGCGATCTGCTTCAGTCCGATCCCGTGTTTCATCGCGAGGACGAATTCTTGGATCAACTCGCCGGCATGCGCGCCGACAATGGTCGCGCCGAGCACCTCGTCGCTACCCTCCTTCACGAGCACGCGCGCGAAGCCGGCCTCCGCCCGTTCCAAGACCGCGCGATCGACCGATTTCATTTCCTGCACGATGAGCTCGCAGGCGATCCCTTGCTCTTTCGCGCGCGTCTCGGTGAGACCGACGGTCGCCACCTCGGGGTCGAGATAAGTGCACCACGGAACGACCGAGTAATCGACTTTCTGACGCAGTAAACGCAGCGGCACGAGCGTGTTTCGAATCGCGATGCGCGCGTGATAATCGGCGACGTGGGTGAACTGCAATTGCCCGACGATGTCGCCGATCGCGTAGATGCCGCGCTGCGTCGTCT
>JBPCRH010000213.1:0-3091 GCA_050997075.1 Chthoniobacterales bacterium | reverse complement strand
CTCCGCTGCGCTTCGCTCGGGATGACGTTGCCGATTAGGGCGCTCGAATTATGCTGCGCACGATGAACGATGCGCCTCCATCGCCCGCGGTTGCCCCGCTTGCGGCCCGGAGCTCTTACGCGCCGGTCGTCTGGCTGAATCTTTTCTGCCTCGACGCCCCGCTCGTTGCGCTTGTCTGGCAATGGCTCTTCGCCCGCAGCTTTGGCGCGCATCTGAACTGGTCGCTGCGCGCGCTTCTCTTCCTTACCGCGTGGCTGATTTATCTCGGCGATCGTTTTGCCGACACCATTCGGATGCCCGCGGAAAGTCCGCGCTCGGAGCGGCACCAATTTTGCCAGGAACACATGGTCGGCTGGTGGATCGCGATCGTCGTCATCTTCGTCGTCGATGCCGGGCTCGCCCTGCGCACCCTCGATCTGCAGATGCTTTTTCTCGGTGGGACCCTGGCCGTCATCTGCACGGCCTATCTTTTCCTGAATCACTTGTTCGGCGGCCGCTGGCGCCCGGTCCCGATGAAGGAAAAAGCGGTCGGCGTGCTCTTCGCCGCGGGCACGACGCTGGCGGTGGTGGGGCAACTTCCCGGGCTCACGATTTCGTTCTCCTTCGCGGTCGTTCTTTTCGCGATGCTCTGCACGCTCAACTGCCTCTGCATCGCCTCGTGGGAACGGGAACTCGATGCCGCGCAGGGGAAAACTTCGCTCCTCACCGGCTGGCCTGCGGTCGCGCGTGCGCTCAAGCCGTTCGGGCTTTTCATCGTCGTCGCTTCGCTCGTGCTCACGCTCGCCTGGTGGTTTGCGGCACTGCTGTGGATTTGTCTCGCGGCGAGCGCGCTTCTCCTCATCTGGCTGCACTCGGCGTCGCAGCTCCGGCGAGACCATCGGACCGCCCTGGCTGATCTCGTCCTCCTCACGCCGCTGCTCGTCTGGCTGCTTTCTTTCCGGTGAGTTTCGATCGGGTCGCGCCGTTTTATCGGCGGCTGGAAACGCTGGTTTTCGGTCGGCAACTGCAGGAAGCGCGCGTCGCCTTCCTGAGGGAACTAAAAACCCCGCGGCGCGCGCTCGTCGTGGGAGAGGGGAACGGGCGCTTCCTCGCCGAACTTCGCCGCGCGCAACCGGAGCTGCCGATCGAATGTCTCGACGCGAGCGCGCGCATGCTCGCGCTCGCCCGCGCAAGGGTGGGCGACAGTTTTGTGCAATATCTGCACGCCGACCTTCGCGCGGCGGCCTTTCCGCCGGCGCGTTACGATCTGGTTGTTACGCACTTTTTTCTCGATTGCTTCACGGAGAAATCGCTTCAGGAAGTGGTCGAAAAATTAAGTGCTTCAGCGACCGCCGACGCCACCTGGCTGATCGCCGATTTTCACGAGCCGCCACGCGGTTGGCGACGTGCATGCGGGCGAATTCTGATGGCGACAATGTACCGCTTCTTCCGCGTCGTAGCCGGGATCGAGGCGAGTCGGCTGGTCGATTACACGCCGTTCCTGCGCAAGGTCGGTTTTCGCCTAACGAGTGAAGCTGTCTTTGCGCACGGACTCCTCCGCTCGCAATCCTGGCGACGGCTGTAGACGTTTCGCTCTGCGAAACGCGGGCGTTTGCTCCGCGGTCAGATCGATACTCGCGCTTCGCAGAGCAGAAGCGCCTACAGTTGAGTGCGGCGATTCACCCTAACGAGCCGCCGATTTCGGCGGGGGCGTCGCGAGCGGGATGCCTTCACCGAGGTAGATCGTCACCTTCGTCCCGACCGTGACCAACTCCTTGATCCGGACCGCGTCCCAGTTCGCCATCCGGATGCAGCCGTGGCTGCCGGCGCGCCCGATCGTTTCCGGATTGTTCGTGCCGTGGATCCCGATGCCCGGTTTGTTCAGGCCCATCCAGAGAATGCCGACCGGATTGTTTGGGCCCGGCGGGATGTTGTAGAAATCGCTCGTGCGCACGCCGTGATTGAGCACGCCTTCATCGTGGCGGAACCATGGGAGCGTCGCGATCCCGAGGATTTTCCAGACGCCTTGGGGCGCGGGCAGCGTCTTCGAACCGGGCGTGATCGGGAATTCCGCGACCAGTTTGTCGCCTTCGCGGACCTCGAGAAAATTCTCGCGGATATCGATAAAAATCTGCCGCGCTGCGAGCGCCGGGTTCGGCGGATTGAAATGCTCGGAGAGTTTCTCGACTTCGAACGGATGCACGTTCGGCACCTTCACGGTGTCGCCGACTTTTAGTGCTTCAAGGTTCAACCCCGGGTTCAGCTTTTGCAGAAAACTCTCGGCCGCATGGAAGCGCTCCGCGACGAACTCGAGGAGCGAGCCGTAGGGCATGGCCTTGAGCTTCGCCTGCTCCGAGGGCCGCGACGCGAGCGCTCCGACGAACTGTTCGTCCTCCGGCCGGATGGTGTAGGTGGTGTAAGGTTCGGGCACCTGCGCGAGCAATTGCGCGTCGACCGCGCCGCCGGGGGGAAGGCCGTGCGACTTCTTGTAGGCGACAAGCGCTTTGCCGAAAAACTCGCCCATTCTCCCGTCAATTTTCCCGGGGCCGAACTCGTTGTTATCGAGAAAAATTTGCAGGCGCACGCTGGTGTCTTCGTCGTAAACCGGGAGCGCGACGAGCTGGCGCGGTGGGAGTTTTGGCGTCGGCACCGGGGTGGGTTTCGGCCACGGGGTCGGGGTCACGATGGGCGTGGGCGCCAGCGTCGGCGTGCGCCGGCGGAACCAACCCTGCGCGTCGGCCGGGGCCGCGAGCACGACAAGCGCGAGCAAAAGAAGAGCGCCGAATTTCATGAGCGGAAGCTATCGGCTGGTCGCGTGCTCGACGCAAACTGCCAGGCTCGTCTTGACAGCGCGGGAGGTGATCGTTAGACCCCGATCATGCGTCCGAAATCCCTCTCGTTCTTCCTCAGCTTCCTCCTTCTCCTGGCCGCCGCCGCGCCCGCGGCGAGCATGCTCGATGCGCTCGATCCAAAGATACGCGCGGTGATCGTGGAGGCGCCGGAGCCGGTCTATCCGCAAGTGGCGCGCGAGATTTACCTGGAAGGCGCAGGTCGATTTCAACTCCAGTTCGATCCGGAACAAGGGAAAGTGACGAAGGTCGAGGTCCGGCAA
>JBPCRH010000198.1:0-10544 GCA_050997075.1 Chthoniobacterales bacterium | reverse complement strand
CCGGAGCCCTGGTGCATCGCGCTGCTTATTTTCGCGATGTCGTTAGGCATTTGTTTGGCTCAGGACGCCGTAACGCCGCCGAACACCGCCGAAATCGTGGTCAGCGCGACGCGCCTGGCCGCGCCGGAAGAGGAAGCGCCCGCGAGCGTTACCGTCATCACCGAGGAAGATCTCGCGAACAAACAAACCGAGCGTGTCGGCGACGCGCTGCGGCAGGTGCCGGGACTTTCCGTCGTGCAAAGCGGCACTGCGGGGCAGCTTACTTCCGTTTTCACCCGCGGGCTCCGGAGCGAGCACACGCAGGTGCTGATCGATGGCGTGCCGATCAATCAGGGCTTGCAGGGTGCGTTTAACTTCGCCGATCTCACGGTCGACGACATCGCGCGGATCGAAGTCGTGCGCGGGCCGCAGAGCACGGTTTACGGTCCGCGCGCGCTCGCTGGCGTGATCCAGCTTTTCACCAAACAAGGCGCGGAACCTCCTGAGACTTCCCTCAGCGTCGAGGGCGGGACCTACGACACTTTTCGTGAAACCCTGAGCAGCTCCGGGAAAGTCGGCGACTTCGATTATTCGTTAGGCGGTAGCCGGCTCGACACCGATAACGCACGGCCGAATAACCAATACCGGCTGAGCAGCGGCGTCGCGAACTTCGGCTGGTCGCCTAACGAGTCCCTGCGCCTGAGCACGCTCGTGACTTATTCCCTCGCCGACACCGGGAATCCGAACACGATTTTCAGTCCCACACCGCTCGACAACTTCCTCACCGAACGCTGGCTGATCGCGCCGCATCTGGATTGGAAACTCTCCGATCAATGGGAACATAAACTCATTTTCTCCTACGATCCCGAGCGCCAGGTGAACGATCCGAACGAGGACGGTTTCGTCGGCCCGACGCGCGCGTTGTTCGAACGCCTGACGATCGATTACGAGAACGATTTCCGGCCGGTGCCTTGGCTTACGTTCACGTCCGGCTTCTTCTTCAGCGACGTCGACGCCGGGGAGGAGCGGCCGTTTGTTTCGCAAGTCTTCGGGCCGCAATCGACTTTCCTGAGCGATCACACGCGGGAGCGCGCGGTTTTTCTTCAAGCGAGCGCGACGCCGTTCACCGGTTTCAACCTTGTCGCGGGTGGTCGCTACGATCACTTCAACCAGTTCGGCGGGATTTTCACTTACCGGTTCGCGGGCAGTTACCGGATCGCGCCGACGAAGACGATCCTGCACGCGAGCGTCGCGACGGGGTTCAGCCCGCCGACACCGCAGGACAAAATTTTCGGGAATAACTTCGCGCTCGATCCGGAGAAAGATCTCGGCTGGGAGGTCGGCGTGGAGCAGCGGGCCTGGGGTGATCGAGTGAAAGCGTCGGCCACTTATTTTCACAACGACCTCACGAACCTGATCGGGTTCAACGGGCAGTTTGATACCCTTAACCTCGGCGCCGCGCGCACGCAGGGGATCGAGACGGAGCTGCAAATTCGGCCGATGACCGATCTGCTTTTCAGCGCGAGCTACACCTACCTTGATGCACAAAACATCGGCAGCCGCGACATCTCGCAACTCCCGGGCGCACGCCTCCCGCGCCGGCCGCGGAACGAAGTTTACGTTTCGGGTTCCTACTTGTGGTTCGGCAAGCTGCGCACAACCGCCGAGGCAAAATGGGTGAACGCGCGTGAGGAACTAAACTTCGGCGGCCCGAATTTCGACATCGAGGATTACTCCTTCGCGAATTTCGCGGCGGAGTACGCGGTCAATGGGCACCTCACCATCTTCGGCCGGGTCGATAACCTGACGAACGAGCATTACTCCGAGGTCTTCGGTTTCCCGGCGCTCGGCCGCGCGGCCTATGGCGGAGTCCGCGTCAGCTGGTAAATTCGGGACGGACAACGCGCTCTCGCCATGAAATTTGCGGTTTGGTAACTTGGCGTAGCCGCCGTTCCCAATTTCTATCCCCTATGCTCAATACCGTTCTCCTTTACGTCATCGGCATCGTCGCCCTGGCCGGCGCCTGTGCGCTTGGTTGGTGGATTTGCTCGTTGCTCCTAGGCCAGAAGCGCGAGTTGGCCCTCGCGGAATGTGAGGGCGCGAAGAATGCGCAGATCATCGAACTCTCGCAACTGCTCGCCGGTTCACAGGAGAAAACGCTCCGTATTCCGGATCTGGAGTCGAAGCTCGCTTCGGTCGAAGGCGAGGCGCGGAACCTGCGCGAGCAGCACCACCAGGCCGCGCGCCGCGTCGCGAGCCTCGAGCAGGAGCTCGAGCATGAACGTAAATCGATGAAGGAAAAACTAGGTGTTCTCGAGGAAGCCCAGCAGCGTTTCTCCGATGCCTTCAAGGCGCTCTCGGCCGACGCCTTGCGGCAGAATAATTCCTCCTTCCTCGAACTCGCGAAATCGACCTTCGAGAAGACGCATGAGAGCGCGCTGGGCGATCTCGATAAACGCCAGGCCTCGATCGATGCACTCGTTAGGCCAATGCGCGAATCGCTCGAGAAAGTCGGCGGCCAGATCCATGAGTTGGAGAAAGCCCGGAGCGGCGCCTACGAGTCGCTCACCACCCAGGTGCGGCTTTTGGGCGAGACGCAGAATTATCTCCGCTCCGAGACGAGCAACCTCGTGCGCGCGCTCCGTTCGCCGATCGTGCGTGGGCGCTGGGGCGAAGTGCAGTTGCGTCGCGTGGTCGAGCTCGCGGGGATGGTCGATCATTGCGATTTCTTCGAGCAAACCAGTGTGCAAACCGAGGAGGGTCGGCTCCGCCCCGACCTCGTTGTGCACCTGCCGGCCGGCAAGACGGTCGTGGTCGACGCGAAGGCCTCACTGAACGCCTACCTTGAGGCGTTGGAAGTAGCTGACGACACCGCCCGCGTCGCCCGCCTCGAGCAGCACGCGGCGCAGGTTCGCACGCATATCGAGCAGCTCTCGCGCAAGGCCTATTGGGAGCAATTTCAGAACGCGCCCGATTTCGTGATCCTCTTTTTGCCGGGCGAAATGTTCTTCAGCGCCGCCCTTGAGCGCGATCCGTCGCTGATCGAGTTCGGCGCGGATAAAAAAGTCATCCTCGCCACGCCGACCACGCTGATCGCGCTCCTGCGCGCGGTCTGCTACGGCTGGCGGCAGGAAAAGCTGGCGCAAAACGCGCGCGAGATCAGCCAGCTCGGTGCCGAGCTTTACAAGCGGTTCGCCGATCTCTCGGTGCACTTCGGGCGACTCGGGAAAAGCCTGAACAACTCGGTGGAAGCGTTCAACAAAGCCGCGGGCAACATCGAGAGCCGGGTGCTGGTGAGCGCACGGAAATTCCGCGATCTCGGCGCCGCGCCCATCGGGGTGGAGATCGACGATCTCAACCCGGTGGAACAGATCGCGCGCGAGCTGCAGGCGCCGGAATTTACCGCCCTGCCCGAGCACCAGAACGGCGACACGCCGTAAGCGGACCTGCTCGGAGGCGACCGGGCGGGAAGCGATTTGACGAACGACGCGAAACTGTAATTGTATTAATTACAGAAAGAAAAAGACGAACCACATGAGCACTAAAAAAATTGCATTGGTCACCGGCGCGAACAAAGGCATCGGACTCGAAACCGCGCGGCAGCTCGCGCAAAAAGGCATGACCGTCCTGATCGGCGCCCGCGATGAAGCGAAAGGTGCGGAAGCCGTGGCCGAGCTAAAAAAAGAGGGGCTCGAAGCACGCGCGATCACCATCGACGTGAGCGATTCCAAGAGCATTAAAAGCGCCGCCGCCGAGGTCGAGAAGGAGTTCGGTCACCTCGACGTTCTCGTGAACAACGCCGGCGTCATGGTCGACGACAAGAAAGCGCAGGTCAGCGAGCAGCCGCTCGCGACCTGGCGGAAAGCTTTCGACACGAACTTCTTCGGGTTGATCGAAACGACCCAGGCGTTTCTGCCGCTCCTGCGCAAAAGCGAGGCCGGCCGGATCGTGAATCTCTCGAGCATTCTCGGCTCGGTCACCTTTCACGCGACGCCTGGTTCGCCGATTTACGACGCGAAGGACACGCCGAGTTACAACGTCTCGAAATCGGCCGTGAACGCCTACACCGTGCAGCTCGCGCATGAGCTCAAGGGCACTAAAATCAAGGTGAACGCGGCCCACCCGGGCTGGGTGAAAACCGACATGGGCGGCGAAGACGCACAGATCGATGTGCCGGAAGGCGCGAAGACGAGCGTGGATTTTGCGACCGCTGACGCGGACGGACCGAACGGCGCCTTCGAGCACAAAGGCTCGGTGTTGCCCTGGTAACGTGATGCCGCAGATCAATCCATTTCCCATCGCCGACTGGGGCGAAGGCGCGGCGACCGGACTCGTTAGGCTCACGTCCGACGCGGACGGTCAGTTGCTCGACTCCTACTCGCAAACGGTCGCGGCGGTGGTGAACCGCGTCGCCTCCAGCGTGGTGAACATCCGCGTGGAATCGGAGCGCGGAGCTGGTGGGGGCTCCGGTTTCATTATTGCGCGGGACGGCTTCATCCTCACGAATAGCCATGTGGTGCAGGGTGCGCACACGCTCGAGGTCACGCTGCATGATGGCCGCGTTTATCCTGCGGACCTGATCGGCACCGATCCGGAGACTGACCTCGGCGTGCTCAGGATCGATGCGCCGAATATCCACCATGCGCGGCTCGCGGATTCGTCGGCGATCCGCGTTGGGCAGATCGCGATCGCGGTCGGTTCGCCCTATGGCTTTCAACAGACGGTGACGGCCGGAATCGTGAGCGCGCTCGGACGTTCCATGCGTTCGGAGTCGGGGCGTTTGATGGACGAAATCATCCAGACAGATGCGGCGCTGAATCCCGGCAACTCCGGCGGGCCGCTCCTGAACAGCGCGGGCGAAGTGATCGGCGTGAACACTGCGGTCATCCTGACGGCGCAGGGCATTTGCTTCGCGATTGCGAGTAACACGGCGCATTTCGTGGCCGGGTGGCTGATCAAGGAAGGGCGGATTCGCCGCAGCTCGATCGGCATCTGCGGTCAAAACGTGCCGCTGCATCCGCGCGTCGTCCGCTTTCACAAACTCGAAGCTGATCGTGGCGTGCTCGTGCTGGAAGTGGAACCGAGCAGCCCGGCGGCGCTCGCCGGCGTGCAGGAAGGCGACACGATTGTTGGCTTCAAAGGCCAGGCCATCGCCACGATCGACGACCTCCAGAAGCAGCTCGTCGCGGCCGCGATCGGGGTGCCGTCGCCGCTCATGTTTTTGCGCGGGACGGAGAAGCGCTTTGCCATGGTGGTGCCGCGGGAATTACCGCCGCTGCATCTGAGAAAAAACAACCTAACGAGAAAAGAATCATGAACGAACCAATTAACATTAACGAAGCGAGTTTTGAGAAAGCAGTCATCCAATCACCGATCCCGGTGCTGGTCGATTTCTGGGCGGAATGGTGCGGGCCCTGCAAAATGATCGCGCCCGTCCTGCAGGAAATCGCGAAGGAAAGCGGCGACCGGTTCCGGATCGCGAAGGTGAACATCGATGACGATCCCGCGCTGATGCAGAAGTATCAGATTCGTGGAGTGCCGGCGCTGCTCTTCTTCAAGGGCGGCGAGCTCCGCGACCAGATCGTGGGCGTGGCCGCGAAGAAGCAAATTGTCGACAAGCTGGAAGCGCTCGCCGGCGCGTAGGTCGCGGCCTAACAAACAAAGGAACTAAAATATGAACAATCCAAGCATTTCCATCCCCGACCTGACTCAGCGTCCTCCCCGAAGCCCGCGTTGCCGCCTCGGCGGCTACGCGATTTTACCGCGCATGATCGACAAAGGCCGCGCCGAGATCGTGGGGAAGAACGGCGAGTTCAAGTACAATTGCCCGCTTGATCAGCACGTGGTGGACTTCCTCGGGTTCGACCCAGCCGGGTTGCGTAAGGAACTCGAGGCGGGCAAAGGTGACGGTGAAATCCTGGCCTGGGTAAATGAGAACGCGACGAAGAAGCGTTCCCCGTGGGAGATCGAGCAGTGGAGCGACTACATGCAGCGGCGCGGCCCGGACGGTGACGCGGAGACGCTCGAGTATTTCGCGGAAGCGGTTGGGAAGTTTTCGAAAACGCGCGAAGACATCAAGAGCTGGGCGGACCTGCTCGATCTCGACGATTTTGTGACCTTTGGCGGGAAGGCCTGAGGCTGTAGACGCCTTCCTCTGGGAGGCGCGGGTGTTGCCGACGAAGCGGTCTTTCCTTGGATCCACGCGCAGACCCGCGCTTCGCAGAGCGAAGCGTCTACAGGAAGACCGCGGGAGCGGATATAGGAGCGCGGGAGCGGCTACAACACCGCGTCCCATTGCTTCGGATCCTTCAGGAGGATCTCGCGCAATAACCGGATCGGGGGCATGCCGTGGTTCAGGACTTCGTCGTGGAATTTCTCGAGGGAGAAATTCGCGCCTTCCTGCGCCTTGTAATCGTCGCGCAGCTTGAGGATTTCGAGCTTGCCTAACGTGTAGTTGAGATAGCCCGGGTCGAAGGTCCCGCGCATCGCTTCCGACAGCGAGGGCTTCGGCTCGTAGTAGCAATTCTCATGAAAGAACTTCGCGGCATCTTCCACCGACATCCCGAGCGTGTGCAGCTTGATCGAAACGCAGAGGCGGCAGAGCCGGAGGAGCGCTTCGTCGGCCTGCGCCATCCGGTATTTCGCGGCCCGGATTTTCTGCTCGGGGGTCGGGTTCGGGACGCTGCCGAAACCTTCGTCGAGCATCATCTTCTCGGTGTAATGGGCCCAGCCTTCGATGAAGGCATAGCTGCCGAAGACCTTCTCGACCTTGCTCGCGGACGAGGCGTTGAGGTGGAGGAACTGCACGTAATGCCCGGGATAGGCCTCGTGGATCGAGACGACATCGGCGGTGTAGTAGTTAAAGGCAGTAAGCCATTCGTTCTTTTGCTGCTCCGTCCAACTGCTCTCAGTCGGCGTGACATAGTAGTAGGCCTGGGTCGCCTTGGTCTCGAACGGCCCCGGCGTATCCATCGAGGCGAAGGTGGTCGCGCGCGCGAACGACGGCGTCTCCGTCACCTGCGCGCGCACGTCGGAGGGAATCGTGACGAGATGATGATCGAGCACGTATTGGCGAATCTGGTCGAGGTCCTTCGCGACATCGGCGATGAGTTCGCCCGGTTTAGGGTGATCCTGCTGCACCTGCTTGAAGACCTCGATCGGCGACTTTTTCGGGTCGATGATTTTGGCGGCCGCGGCGAAGGCGGCCTGCTCTTCTTTTAACCGCTGGAGGCCGAGCGCGAGCAGCTTCGTCGGCGGCATATCTACGAGCTCGGTGGCGGCGAGAAACTTCTGATACTTATCCGCCCCGAGCGCGAAGTCCGCGGTCGCTTTCGGCAGCTTCTCTTTTTGTAACCAGCTCGCGTAATCACGGAGCGCGGCAGCCGCTTTTTTGTTCGCGTCGTTGAAGGCAGATTGGAGCGGCTCGTCGTTCAGGTCCTTGATCGCACCGGCGAGGTCTTTTTCGAGAAAAGCGGCGGAGCCGTTCGCGATCTGGATGGCCAGCTCGACGTAAGGCTTGGGCAGAATCGGCGCGAGGTTAGTCTTGGCCGCGGTCATGACATTCCCGGCCTGGTCCTCGATGTTCACAATGTCGTGCACGCGATCGGCGAGCGGCTTGAAGTCGCGCTTGATGTAGATGCTCACGTCGAGGGCGCGGGCGTAGGTCATCGGGTTCTTCTCGAAGACGGCCATGTCAACGTAGAGCAGAAGCTCGCTCGCGATTGCGCTCAGGAGAATGCGCCGGTCGATGTCGGCGCGCTGGCTCAGCTTGCTCGCGTCGAGTTTCTGGAGCTGCGTTTGGAAACGGCGGAGCCGCTCGATCTCCGCGTCGATCGCGAGCCGGGTGTAGTCGCCGATTTTGCCGTCGTATTGATGCAGGCCAAGGGCGACCCCGGTGAGCGGACGCGCCGCGAGATACCCGCCCATGAAGTCGAGCGCGAGCTTGTCGAAATCGGCGTCGCCTGGGCCCGGCTTCGGCGTTTCCGCCGCCAGGGAAAGCGCGCAGCCTAACGAAAAGAAGAGCGAGCAGAGCCAGAGCGCGGGCGATTTCATGGCCGACATCCTAAGAGTGACGCCTGGAGTTGTCATGCGGCGCCATTGGCAAAAACGGCGAGAATGAACGACAATCGCCCGGTGCGCGTCAAAGCAGTCATCACTATGCCGAGTTCTTCGTTTCTTCGACGTTTCCCACTCCTCATCGTCGCGCTTTGCCTCCTGCTCCCGACCGGAGCGCTTCGCGCCGCCGACCCGCCCGCGCCGGCTGAGCAGGCCGACGACAGCGGTTATGCCGAGATCGCGACCTTTGCGAAAGCGATCGAGTTGATCCGGCAGGATTACGTCGACGGGGGAAAGGTCAGCTACCACGACCTCATCTACGCGGCGATGAAAGGGATGCTCTCCTCGCTCGATCCGCACAGCCAGTTCATGGACCCGGGCGACTTCAAGGACATGCAGGACGACACCCGCAGCCGCTTCAACGGCCTCGGCGTGGAAGTGGCGATGCGGGACGGTATCCTCACCGTCATCACGCCGATGGAAGATACGCCCGCGGCCAAGGCCGGAGTGCTTTCCGGCGATGAGATTTTAAAAATCAACGGCATCTCGACGGAGAAGTTGAACTTGCAGGACGCGGTCGATGTCCTCCGCGGCGAAGCCGGGCAGAAGATCACGCTCACCATCCTGCGACCCTCGAGCAAAGAGCTGAAGGACTTCGTCCTCGAGCGCAAAGAGATCAAATTCGCGAGCGTCAAAGGCGGGAGCCTCCTCTCACCGGAACTGACCGGTCCCTTCAAAGTCGGCTATGCGCGGATCGTGCAGTTCAACGAACCGACCGCGGACGAGTTCGGGAAAATGCTCGACGCGTTGCAGGGGCAGGGGATGCAGGCGCTCGTCCTCGACCTGCGCAATAATCCGGGCGGATTGCTCAACAGCGCGGTCGATGTGCTCGCGCAATTTTTGCCGGCGAACACCAAGGTCGTCTCGACTCAAGGTCGCGCTTCCTCGCAGGAGCATGAATATTCCACGCCGGTCGGGGTGAAGGAACGGCCGCACTTTCCGATCGTGGTTTTAGTGAACCAAGGCAGCGCCAGCGGCTCGGAGATCGTCGCCGGCGCGCTCAAGGATTTGCATCGCGCGATCATCGTCGGCGAGACAACTTTCGGGAAAGGTTCGGTCCAGAACGTGATGCAGTTGCCGGACGGCTCGGCCCTGCGTTTCACGACCGCGAAATATTTCACGCCGAGTAAACAGGTCATCCAAGGGAACGGCGTTGTGCCGAATATCCGGGTACCGCTCTCGCCGGAACAGGAGCGCGCGGTCGCCGGCTTGCGCAATGACGACAAGGTCAAGCCGGAGGAGGCGATCGCGGTGATCAAGACGAAGGATTTGCAGCTCATGCGCGCGATCGACGCGCTCAAGGGCGTGATGATTTATGCGCAGCAAACCGCGCCGAAAGTCGATGCGGTGAAGAAGTAAACGCTGCTGAAGTTAACCGCAGAGGGCGCAGAGAGGGGAAACGCAGAGGCGGGGAAGGACAGGATGAACAGGATTGTGCAGGATTGAATTCACAATCGGCAGAGGCATCACCCTGACCTGTAATCCTGTAAATCCTGTTTTTCGGGTTTCCTCCTTCGCGTCTTCCTCTGCGCCCTCTACGGTTAAATGAATTCCCTGCTCCTCGCGATCGAGACCTCCTGCGATGAAACCGCGATAGCGATTTTGCGCGGGCGCGAGCTGCTTTCGAGCGTGGTCGCGTCACAGATCGCAGAGCATCAGCAATACGGCGGCGTCGTGCCGGAAGTGGCTTCGCGCAATCACCTGCAGCACGCGCCGCGGCTCCTCGAGTGCGCGGCCGCTGGCGCCGGGGTGTCGTTAGGCGAGATCGACGCGTTTGCCGCCACCAGCGGTCCCGGGCTGGCGAGTTCGCTGATGATCGGCGCATCGCTCGCGAAGGGCCTCGCTCTGGGTTTTCAGAAACCTTATCTCGCCGTGAATCACCTCGAGGGGCATTTGCTCTCGCCCTTTTTCGGCAGCGCCGCGGACGTTGAACCGAATGTCTCGCTGGTGGTCAGCGGTGGGCACACTTTGCTTGTCGAGGTCAGTGCGGTCGGGAGCTACGAAATTCTCGGACGCACCCTCGACGACGCGGCCGGCGAAGCCTTCGACAAGGTCGCGAAGATGCTTGGGCTCGATTATCCGGGCGGGCCGGAGATCGAGCGCTGTGCGCGCGATGGCGATCCGGGGCGCTTCGATTTCCCGCGGAGCATGCTGCACTCGGGTGACGCGAATTTTAGTTTCAGCGGGCTAAAAACCGCGGTGCGGAATCTATTGCCGAAGCTCAACCATGCGGTCATCCCCAGCGGAGCCGAAGGCGGAGTCGAGGGATCCCGTGACCTAACGAAAAGCGCCGGGAGCGAAGCGATCCTTCGAGGAAGCCCCACGGGATCCCTCGGCTTCGCTCGGGATGACGTGCGCGACGTCGCCGCTTCGTTTCAGCGCGCCGTTGTCGACGTGCTGGTGGCCAAAACCGTCTCCGCCGCGCGGGCCGCCGGGCGTTCGCTCGTGAC
>JBPCRH010000098.1:0-3493 GCA_050997075.1 Chthoniobacterales bacterium | reverse complement strand
GCCGAAGGCCTGCGGGCGGAAAATGACGAACGGCAAGCCTAAGTGATGAGCGGCCGCGACCGCGGCCGGGGAAGACAGGCGTCGTCCCGTCTCCGTTCGCCTAACGACTGTCTACCCGCGCTTGCTGAAGATCTTGATCTCTTCCGCCGCTTTCTGGAGAGCGTCGAGCGTTTGCAGGGCGGCTTCCTGTTTTTTTAAGGTCGCGTCATTGGTCGCCTGCATCTCTTGCACGAGCTGCATCACTGTCTGCATGTCCGTGGTGCTGGTCCCTGCCGCCGGGGCCGCGGGCGCTGGCGTCGGGGTCATCGACCCGGGCACGATGGCTTGCAGCACGACCGGCGTCGGGGATTGCCCTTCAAGTGTGCTGAGCGCGAGCACGCCGAGCGCGAGCGGGACAAGGATGGAAACAAATTTCATGACTTAGCGGCCTCCCCGGCTGGAGTAAATTTTCGCGATGCGAATGGCTTCGGCGAGGGTCGCGAGCTTGGCGTCGATCTTCGTCTGGTTTTCGGCGAGGTGGGTCTGCTGGGTCCGCACTTCGCGGAGCATCGCCTCGAGCCGGGCCTGGTCGCCGTTGGCGGGAGCGGGTGATTGCGCGCCGACGGAAGTCGCGAGAAGCGCGAGCAGTCCGAGGTAGGTAATTTTTTTCATAGCGGGCAGAAGTTCGCCCCTCTTCCGAAGCAAGTCACGTTCCTCTCGGCAGCCGGCGGGGGCGCGGCGTGATATTTGCTTGCGACGAGAGGTGCCAACGGTACCCTCAGCCCATGGCCGGGCCGGGAATGTTCCAATCACAAAATCTCTCGCTCCAGCAGGTCCTGGCTCCGCAGCTCCAGCAGAGCCTGCTCATTCTCCAGGCGCCGCTCCTCGAACTGCGCAACCTCGTGCAACAGGAAATGGAGACCAATCCCGTCCTCGAAGAGCTGGCCGAGCCGACCGAGGAGGAACGCAAAGTCTCCGAGAGCGAACCCGAGGAAGATAATTTCAAGGAGGAGTTCGACCAGCTCGCGAAGCTCGATGACGAGTGGCGCGATTACATGGCGCAATCGGGCAGCTACAGCGGCCGCTCGAAGGAGGAAGAGGACAAACGCCAGTTCTTCTTCGATTCCATCGCGACCCAGGAAACCCTCCAGCAGCATCTCGTCGGCCAGCTCAACCAGACCGCGTTGAACGCCGACGATCGCAAGACCGCCGAGCTCATCATCGGGAACATCGACGACAACGGCTTTCTCCAGACGACCCCGGAAGAGATGTCGATGAACACCGGCATCGCGCAGGAAGATTTCGAGGTCATGCTCACGCTCATCCAGAGCTTTCATCCGCCGGGCGTCGGCGCGCGCGACCTGCGCGAGTGCCTCCTCATTCAACTAAAACGCGACGGCCGCCAGACCAGCCTCGAATACCGGATTATCTCCGATCACATGGAGGATCTGGGGAAGCGCCGTTTCCCGGAGATCGCGCGCCGCATCGGGATCAACGCCGAGCAGGTGCAGAAATGCGCGAACAGCATCGCGCAGCTCGACCCGCGGCCAGGCGCGATCTTTGCCGAGGCGCCGCAGAATTATGTGCTTCCCGACGTCACCGTGGAAAAGATCCAGGGGGTCTACCAGATCATCCTCAACGGCGAACAGATCCCGCACCTCCGCATCAGCAACACCTACAAAGACATCATGTCGCAGGACGGCAGCGGCGGGGAAGTAAAGGATTACATCCGCGACAAAATCCGGAGCGGGAAGTTTCTCATCAAATCGATCCACCAGCGGCAGCAGACGATCTCAAACATCGCGCACCAGATCGTCGACCGGCAGAAGGAATTCCTCGAGAGCGGCCCGGCGCAGTTGAAGCCGATGACGATGGTGCAAATCGCCGAAGCCGTCGGGGTACACGAGACGACGGTGAGCCGCGCGATCTCCGGCAAATACATCTCCACGCCGCAGGGCGTTTACGAGATGAAATACTTTTTCACTCCCGGTTACCAAACTGCCGGGGGCGAGTCGGTCAGCAACACGAGCGTGAAAGGCACCATCCTCGAGCTGGTGAAGAACGAGTCGGGCAGCGCGCCCCTGAGCGACAAGGAGATCGTGGAGATCCTCGGCCAGCGCGGCATCCCGATCGCCCGCCGGACCGTCGCGAAATACCGGACCGAGCTCAATATTCTGCCGAGCAACATGCGGCGGAAATACTGAGTGTCGGAGAAGGGCGCCACGTCTGTCATCCCGAGCGAAGCCGAAGGATCCCAATGAGTTTCGGTGAAGGGCTCGATCGAATCTTTGCCAGAGCTTCACGACAACTCCACGGGATCCTTCGACTCCGCTGCGCTCCGCTCAGGATGACACGGGAATGAGTCCATCGCTCCGCCGCAAGGTCATCGCCGAATGGCGCGGTTTACCTTCCGATCTGCCGCGGCCCGATCGCGCGCTCCCGGTCGCCGACCTCCTCCCGAAGGTGATGCAGAAACTGGGGCTGAAAGAACGCCTCCAGGAACATGAAGTGCTCGCCACCTGGAAAGCGCTCGCCGGCGAATTCATCGCCGCGCATTCCCAGCCGGTCTCGCTCCGCGACGGCGTTCTCTACGTGCACGTGCTCCAGCCGGCGCTGCACTACGAGCTCGAGCGCGTGAACAAACCGCAAATCCTGCGCAAGCTGAAGCCGCGCTTCGGCGCCCGGGTCATCAAAGACCTCCGCTTCCGTCTCGGGTAACGGTTGTGGCCGGGGGCGGCGACCCCGGCCGCTGACCTGCTTCTCGCGCTCCAAGCCACCGGGGTCAACGCCCCCGGCTACAACCGCTTCTTCTTCCGCAAATGCTTCACGAACGCATTCAGCGTTTCGCGGCTGACGTGATGCTCGATCCCTTCCGCATCCGCTTGGGCGACGTCCGTGGGCACGCCTAACGATTTCAAGAAAACGACGACCGTCTCGTGCCGGGCGCGGGATTCTTCGGAGAGCTTGCGGCCGCTCGCGGTGAGAAAAATTGAGCGATACGGCAGGCTCGTGACCAGGCCCTCGCGCTGGAGCCGCTGGACCGTGCGCGCCACCGTGACATGGGTGACCCCGAGGCGGCGGGCGAGATCGATCGCGCGGGCCTCGCCGGTCTCGTCGATCAGATCGGCGATCAGCTCGACGTAATCCTGCGCGGTTTCCTGCGCGTGCTCCCGGCGGGTGCGCCGGGCGGGAATTTTCGAAGGGGCGGGCATGGTCCTGCCGGGAGCAAAACCGAAATAGAAACTTTGACAACCTTTTCTCAAATTGTAGCTCTTGCTACATGTCTAAGCCTGAGATAAAACAATTGGCGATGCGTTCTTTGATCGAGCTTTCGTTTTGGCGGCTCCGGCCAGCCGCCGCGCTCGTCCGGTGGCCGCTGGTCAACTCGCAGGCCCAATCCGGCGCGCCCGGAATCATCGCCCCGCCCAGTTCGGCAGCGCCGGTTCAGATTCTAACGTGCGTCCTCGGTTGCTCCGATCTCTGTTGAACATTTATGAATGAACTAAAAGATCCC
>JBPCRH010000055.1:0-3582 GCA_050997075.1 Chthoniobacterales bacterium | reverse complement strand
ATGTGCGGGATCTGGATTTTCAGAATCTCGTAGAGCTCGCGGTCCAGACCGATCCTATCCACTTCTTCCAAGTCCTGCCAATCTTTTAACGTGACCACGAGGTCGAGGCGCTTCTCGATCCGGATGGCGCCGATCCCGAAGATGGAAACGACGTTGATGATGCCGATGCCGCGCACTTCCATGTGGTAGCGGGTCAAATCCGGAGCCGTCGCCACAAGCTCGCGGCCCTCGAGGGATTTTATCCGGGTCACGTCGTCCGCCACGAGGCTGTAGCCGCGTTCGATCAATCCGAGCACCGTCTCACTTTTCCCGATCCCGCTCGCGCCGCGAATGAGCACGCCGACGCCGAGGATGTCCACCATGCTGCCGAACTCCGTCACCGTCGGCGAGAAATCGAGCTCGAGCGCGATCGTGGCGGCGTTGATGAATCGCATCGTCACCAAGGGCGTACGGAAGACCGCGATCTCCGCGGCCTCAGCGATCGCGAGGAGCTCGGGCGAAAGGTGGAAGCCGCGCGAGAAGACGAGGCAGGGGATTTTTTGGGCGCAGAGGGCCTGGAAACGCGCGTGCCGCTGCCGGGCGGAGAGGTCCTTGAGGTAGGCCTGCTCGGCCGCGCCGAGCACCTGCACGCGCTTCTCCGCGAAGTAGGTGTAGAAACCGGCGAGGGCGAGACCGGGACGGTTGATCGTGGGCTCGCGAATCCTCCGGTCGAAGCCGATTTCGCTCCCCTCAAGCTTGAGCTGGAGTTTCTTGCCGTGGAGCTTGAAAAAGCCCGCGACGGTCACGACCGGCACGTGCATGCGCTGCTCGCTGCCGGAGGAGATGGTCTGGACAACGGGCTCGGAATTCATGCGCACGAAGTTGTATCGCGGAACCCGGGGGAATTCCAGAAAGGGATTCGCGGCCGCGGGGAAGGGGCTGTAGACGCCTCTCTCTGAGAGGCGCGAGAGGGAGCGCCGAATAACTAAATGACACCGATCCCGCGCTTCGCCGAGCGAAGCGTCTACAGCGGCGGGCGTGTCGCGCGACTTTGCCTATCGAACGATCCCGCGGGCCCGGAGGATTTTGCGCAGGGCTTCGGCGCGGCGGCGGTTGACCCCGAAATCGTAGTAGCCGAGGCGCGCCGCGGAACGGACCGCGAGCTCCGCACCGTTCTCGTGCACCTGCACGGCGAGATCGTCGATGAAACCGGCGAGGGCGGAACGGCATTCCGCGCGGAGCGATCCCTCGCGGTCGTCAACCAGACGGACGCGCGGGAGCGCGAGGACGGCCGCGCGGACCTCCGGCCAGGCATCTTTCCGCTCGAGAAAAAACGGGGCGAGGCCGTGGCGTCGATCGGTCGCTTCAGTCGAGACGCAGTTTGGGGAGGATGGGCAGGTGGCGAAACGCATCATCCGCATGCTCGCCGTTTCTCCGTTCGATCACAACCCGACCGCGTGCGGAGGCGGTTGTGCGAACGACCGGTGGTCGGTAGGGTCCCGACGCATGAAGTCACCCCCAGCAATTTTTCCCGCCCTGGCCACGCTCGCCCTCGTCCTCCTCGGCGTCGGTTGCACGGCCTTGCCTAACGACGTCGGCGTGCGCCAGCATCGCTCGACCGCGACCCTCACGCGCAAGGCCGCGCGCCATCCGGTGTTTGCGACCTGGAACGACGATCCGGCCGCGAAGGGTCCGCGCCGCATCGTCATCAACCTGACTACGCAGCAGGCGTTTTTCTATCGCGGGGAGACGGTGCTCGGCAAAACCAACATCTCCTCCGGTAAACGCGCACACGAAACGCCGCCGGGTAAATATCGCGTCATCCAGAAGGACCCGAAACATGTCTCGAACGAGTACGGCGTTTACGAAAACTCCCTCGGTGGCGTGGTCACGCGCAACGTCGAGGCCGGGACCACGCCGATGCCGAAAGGTGCGCATTTTGTTGGGGCGCCGATGCCATACTTCCTCCGTTTCCAGGATGGCTACGGGATGCACGCGGGCTTCGTCCCGCGCTATCGCGCCTCGCATGGTTGCGTGCGTATGCCGATCGAGATGGCGAAACATTTCTTCGACGCGGCGGAACTCGGCACGCGGGTGGAAGTGATCGAGCCCGGGATTCCGGTGCCGGCGCGCTAGCTCTTTGTCCGGATTATTAACCGCAGAGGTCGCAGAGAGGGGAGAAGAAATTTTAAAACCAGAAAGAAAGCTGAAGCCCTATCTCTAATTTCTGGGTTCCTGGCTTCCAAATTTTCCCCTCTTCCTCTGCGACCTCTGCGCTCTCTGCGGTTAAACTTCCGGCGCCGTTGTGCCGGGGACTGCCCACCACTAATGTCCGCGCCATGAGTTGGGTCGCGGAATTGCAGGCGCTCCTCGGCTTCGATTGCGTCGCCGTGGACGAGCCGACCCGGCATGCGCATGGCGGCGACAAATGGTTCGCCGAGCGCGACCCGGACGCGGTCGTGTTCGCGGAGACGACCGAGCAGGTCAGCGCCCTGCTGCGCTTCGCGAGCGCGCACAAAATTCCCGTGACGGCGCGCGGCGCGGGTTACGGGTATGTCGGCGGTTGTGTGCCGATGCGCGGAGGGATTTCGCTCTCGCTTGAGCGGATGAAGCGGATCAGGGAAATCCATTTCGCGGACGCGATAGCGATCGTGGAGCCGGGGGTGATCACCGGCGAGTTGCAGGCGGCGGTGCGAGCGCAGAAGCTTTTTTATCCCCCTGATCCGGCCAGCCTGCACAATTGCAGCATCGGCGGAAACGTGGCCACAAACGCCGGCGGGCCGCGCTGCCTCAAATATGGAGTGACCTGTCATTACGTCGTCGGCCTCGAGGTCGTGCTCGCGAGCGGCGAAATTTTGCGGACCGGCGGCCGGGTGCACAAAAACAAAACCGGCTTCGATCTCATCGGGCTCTTCGTCGGCTCGGAGGGAATGCTCGGCGTCGTCACGGAGATCACGGTGCGGCTCCTGCCGCTGCCGCCGGCGCGCGCAACCTTGTCGTGTTCCTTTGCGACGATGCCGGAAGCGGCCGCGGCGGTGCAGGCGATCTTCGCGGCGGGTTTTCTCCCGTCGTCGCTGGAGATCGCGGATCAATTTACCCTCGAAGCCGCGCGCGCCGAGCATGGCCGCGGGGTTATTCCTGAAGGCAACGCGCACCTGCTCGTGGATGTCGATGGCCAGGTGGAAACGGTCCGGAGCGAAGCGGCCGCGCTCGAGCAGTTGCTTGGCCGTCGCGCGCCGAATTCACTTACCATCGCCACGACCGAAGAAGGCTCGGAGAAACTCTGGGCGCTCCGGCGCGAGTTCAGCAACTCCCTTCGCGCCACCGGCTTGACGAAATTAAACCAGGACATCGTCGTGCCGCGCAGCCGGCTGGTCGACCTCGTGGAATTCGCCGGCCGGCTCGAGGCGCGTCACGGTTTTCCGGTCGCGACTTTCGGCCACGCGGGGGACGGAAACATCCATGTCAACATCATGGCGGCGAACTACGAGGACGCCGCCGTGCGCGCAAAGGTCGAGCAGGCGCTCGACGAGCTTTTCGCGCAAGTGCTCGCATGGGGTGGGGTGATCGCCGGGGAGCACGGCATCGGCCTCGCGAAAACGC
>JBPCRH010000461.1:0-3601 GCA_050997075.1 Chthoniobacterales bacterium | reverse complement strand
CACATATTCGACCCGGCCGGCGTCGCGCAGGTAACTGTGCTCCGGTCCGATCGCGGCGTAATCGAGTCCCGCGGAAACCGAATGGGTCAGTTCGATCTGGCCGTCTTCATTCGCGAGCAGAAAAGTTTTAGTGCCTTGGAGAACGCCGAGCCGCCCGCCTTGAAAACGCGCCGCGTGCCGCCCGGCGCGAATCCCTTCGCCACCCGCCTCGACGCCGATCATGCGCACATCGGCGTCAGCGAGAAAGGGATGAAAGAGCCCGATCGCGTTACTCCCGCCGCCGACGCAGGCAATGAGCACGTCGGGCAAACGCTCTTCGCGTTCGAGAATTTGCCGGCGCGTTTCGAGCCCGATGACGCGATGAAAATCGCGCACCATCATCGGATAGGGATGCGAGCCGAGGGCGGAGCCGAGGATGTAATGCGTGCTCCGCACGTTCGTGACCCAGTCGCGCATCGCTTCATTGATCGCTTCCTTCAGTGTCGCCTGCCCGGCGGTGACGGCGACGACCTTGGCGCCGAGAAAACGCATCCGCGCGACGTTCAGCGCCTGGCGTTCCATATCGACCGCGCCCATGTAGATGATGCACTCGCAGCCGAAATGCGCGGCCACGGTCGCGGTCGCGACGCCGTGCTGGCCCGCACCGGTTTCGGCGATGATTCGTTTTTTGCCCATGCGCCGAGCGAGCAGCATCTGGCCGAGGGCGTTGTTGATCTTGTGCGCTCCCGTGTGGAGCAGGTCCTCGCGCTTCAGGTAAATTTTCGCGCCGCCGAGTTTATTCGTGAGGCGTTCGGCCAGGTAAAGCGGCGTCGGCCGGCCCGCGAAATCGCGGAGCAAATGGTCGAGCTCGGCCTGAAATTCCGGATCCGTTTTCGCGCTCGTGTATTCCGCGGTCAGCTCCTCGAGCGCGGTCATGAGCGTTTCCGGCACGAACATGCCCCCGTAGGGACCGAAGTGGCCGCGAGCGTCGGGCAAAGTTTCGAGCGGAGGATTCATTCGGGACGGGCAAGTTAGGTGCGGGGAAAAGTGCTGCAAAGTTTTTGTCGCGGGAGCAGTTGCTCGAGCGCGCGGCGATGTGGTGAAGGGAGCGGAAGAGCGTCCAGCTGCGTGAGCGGGAACCAGCGCCGGTTGTCGTTAGGCGCGAGTGGCGCCGGCGGCGCGAAGACGGAGAGGGTGACGCGGTGATGCGTAAAGGGAAAATCGAGCTGAAGGAGTGGCGTTGTTTCGGGAGCAGTCGCGAGGCGCGGGAGCATCCACATGCCGCGCCAGCGCGCGCGCGATTGCTCGAGGAGGATGCGATTTTGGCGGAGGGCGAAGGCGTGCGGCTCGTGCAGGAGAACGGTGCGCGGTTTGGCTTTCTTCCGCGGCAACGAAGCCGGATCGGTGGTCGCGCAAAAGTCGCAAACCGGACAGCGGTCGCAGAGCGGACGTCGCGGCAGACAGACGAGCGCGCCGAGTTCCATGAGCGCGGAGTTGTGCAGGCGTCCGCGGTTTTTCGGGAGAAGTTTTTGCGCGGTATCCCAGAGATGGGCGCGGCCGGCGGCGGTGTCGATCGGGAGTTGCGAGTTCGTTAGGCGCGCGAGCACGCGGGCGATGTTCGCGTCGACGATGGGCTCGGCTTGATCGAACGCGAAGCTGGCCACGGCACCGGCGGTGTAGCGGCCGACGCCGGGAAGGCGCGCGATTTCTGCGGCGCGGCGCGGCATCGTGCCGCCAAAGTTTTGGGTCACGGCGCGGGCGGCGGCGTGGAGGTTCCGGGCGCGCGCATAGTAGCCGAGGCCCTGCCAGGCGTGCAGCACTTCTGCTTCCTTGGCGCGGGCGAGCGCAGCGAAGTCAGGAAAGCGCGCGAGCCAGCGCTCGTAATAGGGCAGGACAGTCGCGACCTGGGTCTGCTGGAGCATGAATTCGGAGACGAGAATCGCGTAAGGAGCCGTCGTCGCGCGCCAGGGAAGCGCGCGTCCATGCCGGCGAAACCAGGCGTGGAGCGGACGCCGAAAAGCGGGTGCGAACATGCAGCCGAGCAGCTTACCATAAATGTTCTTTTGAACATATATTGAACGCGGCCATATTCCGGGATGGCAACGGGGAAAATCATCGATCTGCGTCGCCTCCTCGCGGAGCGTTTTCCCCAGGAATCGCTCCCGCCCGGCGAGCGTTTGCCGACCGGGCTGGCGACTTTTGATGACGCGATGGGCGGTGGCCTAACGAAAGGCGCGATCACGGAATTAAGCAGCCCCGCGCCACAGACGGGCAGCGCCACCCTTCTCGCCCTGCTCCTCCGCCGCGCCTGGCGCGAACGCTATTTCATCGCCCTGATCGATGGGCGCGATTCGTTCGATCCTGAATCGGTCAACCCGGCGGCTTTGCCTCATTTGCTTTGGATTCGTTGCGCGAAAACGAGCGAAGCATTGCAGGCCGCGGATCTGCTTTTGCGCGACGGGAATTTCCCGCTCGTTGTCCTCGATCTCGTGCTCAATCCGGCGCCGGAACTCCGGAAAATTCCGCAGAGCAATTGGTATCGGCTGCAGCGCCTGGTCGAGCCGGCGCCGACGGCTTTTCTCGTGCTCACGCCGCAGAATATGATCAGCAGCGCGCAATGGAAACTGGCGCTGGAGAATCAATGGACGCTGTCCCAGCTCGAGGCGGAGACGGCGGAGTTATCGGCCCGACTCCAGTTTCGGCGGCAACGCGGACAGCCTAACGAATCGCGAAAGGACGCGGCGCTTTCCCAGGCGGGTTGAAAAGCATGTCATCCCGAGCGCAGTGGAGCGAAGCGAAACGAAGTCGAGGGATCCCGTCGGGTTTCGGGGCGGCTTCGTCGCTGGCGTGTTGGTGGCGGAGCTTCGAGGCAACCCGGCGGGATCCCTCGACTGCGCCCCGCGTCCGCGGGGCTCCGCTCGGGATGACTGGGAATTTTAGTGCTCTTGACTGGTGATGTTTGGCTGTCTCTACCTCGCGGATTTTGCGCTGCAGGCGGCGCTGCGGCACGCGCCGGAGTTGCAGTACGAACCGGTCGCGCTGCTCGCGGGCGAGGAAGCGCGCGTGACCATTTTGCAGGTGACGCCCGCGGCCGCAGCTGCGGGCGTGCACGCGGGGATGACGCCGAGCCAGGGATTGGCGCGGTGTTTGCGCCTAACGATCAAGGCGCGCGCCTCGGAGCAGGAGAAGATCGCCGGCGAGATTTTACTGCATCACGCGGCGACGCTCTCGCCGGAGATCGAGGCGACGGCGCCGGGAGTGTGCACGGTCCGTTTTACGATGCGGCGAAATTGCAGGGCGGAGGTGGAACGGGTCGTTAGGCAACTGGCGGAGTTGCAGCTCACGGCGCAGGCCGGGTTGGCGGCGACGCCGGATTTGAGTTTTCTCGCGGCGTGCCTGGGGCGCCCGGTTTTGGAGATCGACAACGCGCAGGAATTTTTGGCGCCGTTGCCGATCGAGACACTGGCGCGGCTGGTTTTTGCCTAACGAAGAACGAGCATAGGCTCGGGTAGCGTCCACGTTCCGTGGGCTGGTCGCGGCATTCTGCCGCGACGAACTTTCCGAGCGATCTCAACGTCACGAACAGGTCAGCCGGTCAGGAAAGTTCGCGACGGTGGAACAC
>JBPCRH010000455.1:0-14851 GCA_050997075.1 Chthoniobacterales bacterium | reverse complement strand
CAAGCTGAACAGCATCATCATTCCGAAGATCGAATTCCGCGACGCGAGCATTCGCGAAGCAGTTGATTTCCTCCGGCAACAGGCGGCCGCGAACGACAACTCTTCGGACGCGAAGAAGGGCGTCGACATCGTCCTGCGCACCGCTTCGCTCGGACGGGCGGAAGCGCCCAGTCAGACCCTGACGGCTCAACCGCTCCCGGGCGCGGCACCAGAGGAAGGCACCGTCGAACCCGCGCCTCTCAGCGCCGCTCCGGCCGCCCCCTCGATCGCGCCGTCCGATGCGCGGATCACGATTACGCTCAGCCAGATTCCGTTAGGCGAAGCGCTCCGTTACATCTCCAGTCAGGCCGGATTGAAAGTGAAAGTGGAGCCGTACGCGGTCTCGATCATTCCAATCAGCGACCAGAGCAGCGATCTTTTTACGAAAGAATATCGGGTGCCGCCCGGGTTCATCACCAGTTCGGTAAGCGTTAGCGCCAGTTCGCTCGATCAACCTGCCCGGTCGGTTCAAGGGGCGGGGGGCGGCAAGGACACTGAGGAAACCACCGGCGGGCACCAGCTCGTGAACCGTCAGACCGCTCTCGATTTTTTGAAAAACCAAGGTGTGCCTTTTCCGGCGGGAGCGAGCGCAAATTTCCTTCCGCAGAGCAGTCGCCTGATTGTGCGCAACACCGAGGAAAATCTCGAGTTGGTCGATGCTTTTGTCGAGCAATCCAACGTTTCCGGCCCCAAGCAGGTCGAGATCGAAGCGAAATTCGTCGAGATCACGCAGAACAATCTGAAATCGCTCGGATTTGATGCTCTGCTCGGGCCATTCAGCGTCTCTGGTAATGGTCAAGTGCAAGGAGCGGGTGGAACATCTGGCACGGCCCCGGGAGTCGTCTCTGGAGATTTTCCATTTCTAGACAGGAACGGCGTTCCAATTGGGCAAAACCCTGTCACGGCGGGAAATCGAAGCGGTAATCTTGCGATCAGCGCGAATGCCATCGACGCCCTTCTATTTGGTGTTCCGGGGGCCAGTTCTCTCGCTCCCGGCATCTTCGGACTAGGTGGCGTGCTGACCGATCCGAAATTTCAGCTTGTCATTCGAGCATTGAATCAAAAGAAAGGTGTCGATCTCCTCTCTGCCCCGCGCGTCACAACGAAAAGCGGACAGCGCGCGGTGATTGAGATCGTGCGCGAGTTCCGTTACCCGACGCAATTCGATCCGCCCAAAATTCCCGATCATGTCGGCGGTGGGAGCCTTCTAGGGGGTTCCGCTTCATCGATTCCGGTCACTCCGACTACTCCAACGGGATTTGAAACACGGAACACCGGAGTCACGCTAGAGGTTGAACCGGTGGTTGGTCCCGACGGTGTAACGATCGATCTCAACCTTGTCCCACAGGTGGTGGAATTCGAAGGGTTCATCAACTACGGCAGTCCGATCCTTTCGCCCGCGACGTCGCTGACTTCCGATATATTCAACGCGTTTGGAACGATCATTGGACAAACGGTCGTACCGATTCCGGCGTCCGTCATTACTCCTAACGTCATCAATCAGCCCATCTTCAACTCCCGCAAAGTCACGACCAGCGTGAGCGTGTGGGATGGCCAGACCGTTGTGCTCGGTGGCTTGATGCGTGAGGACGTGCAGAAGACCGAGGATCGCACGCCAATCCTCGGGGACATCCCGATTGTCGGGCGTCTCTTCCGCACGAACACTGACCAGCATATCAAACGTAACCTCGTCATCTTCGTGACCGCGCGCCTGGTCAACCCAGCCGGGCAGCCGATCAACTCGACCGAGGAAGAAGAGGAAACCGAAACGACGACGACGCTGGAGCAGCCGGTGCTGCCGCAGGTGCCTTACTACAAAAAATAGCGGCCGCTAAATCAGGCCAGCATCGAGCTGGCCAAGGGACACCGCCTGCGCGGATTCGGGTAGCGCCTACGTTCCGTAGGCTGGTCGCGGTGTTTCCCCGCGACGAACTTTTCGAGCGACGTGAGCTTGACAAGAAGGTTAACCGGTCAGGAAAGTTCGCGACGGTGGGACACCGTCGCCAGCCCACGGAACGTGGGCGCTACCCACCCATCGCCGTTGAATTTCTCCCGGTGCGCCTCAACCACCTCCAAGCCGACGACGAAGGCGGCGAGAGGAACGATCTCAAGATCGTGCTTTGGTTGTGGCCGGGGCGGTGACCCCGGCGTGCAGCGACAACTCCAGCGCTCAACTTCTTCTGTTGACGCCCCGCCGAGCCTTCCGCTAGATGCGGCGCGAGAGTCATGCCCAGCAATTGCACCGTGATCGGCATTACCGGCGGCGTCGCCACCGGGAAATCCACCTTCAGTAAACTGCTCCAGAAGCGGACCGGCGCGCGCCTTTTTGACGCCGATCGCGCCGCGCACGTGCTTGTGCAGGAAGACGCGGAAGTGCGCGCGCTCCTGCGCGAGCAGTTCGGGCCCGAGATTTTTTCTGCCACGGGAGATTTGAATCGGAGCGCACTCCGCGCCATAGTCTTCGCCGATCCGGAAAAGAAGCGCGCGCTCGAGCAAATCCTCCATCCGCGCATTCGCCTTCAGTGGTCTACTGAAGCCGACCAGAGTCGCCAAACGGGCGTGCTTTTTCTGGCCGACATCCCGCTTCTCTATGAAACCAACGGCGCCAACCTCTGCGATATCGTCGTGGTCGTGGCCTGCTCCGAATCGATTCAGCAGGAACGACTCCTTCGGCGCACACACCTCGCGTCGGCCGAAGCCCTTGCCATGATTGCCGCCCAGCTTGCTCTTTCCCAAAAAATTTCCCAGGCCGATCACGTCGTCTGGAACAACGGCCCGCTGAGCTCTCTCGCCGCCCAGGTGGAGACGCTCGCCGCGCGCTGGACCGCTACCTCATGAACGAAGAAAAATTTTCGCCTGACGAATCCGCGGACGCCTCCGTTCCCGGCACGAGCACCGCGCTCGCCCCCGCGCCGCCGGAGCGAGAGCCGCCCGCGCCGCTGACGTTGCAGGCCCTCCAGGAATTGGAGCCGGCGGCGCTGCACGCGCTTTTCGATCAGCTCGACGTGGCGATTAATTACGGGCACGACCGGCACCAGCAGATTTTCGATCTCATCCGGCAGGGAATTCCGCGTGGCCTGTGCGTGACGGTCGATGGGTTTCTCGAGCAGCCTAACGACGGTCCCGCGGTCCTTCGTTCGCCGCGGTTGAATTTTCTCCCGCTGCCTGAAGACGTCGGGGTGGCGCATTACCTCATCCGGCAATTTAGCCTCCGCCCGGGGCAACGGCTCGAGGGCACGGTCCGACCGCCGCGCGATCGCGAACGCGGGCTCATGCTCGATCGTCTCCTGAATGTCGAAGCTCAGCCGGTCGCGGAGTGGCAGGCGCCGACTGCGTTCGACAGCCTCACCCCGCTTTTTCCCGAGGGGCGAATCATGCTCGAATGCGAAGGTGCCGAGTCGATCAGCGCGCGCGCGGTCGACCTGCTCACACCGCTTGGTCGCGGGCAGCGCGGTCTGATCGTCGCGCCGCCACGCGTCGGTAAAACGATTTTGCTCAAGCAGATCGCGCAGGCCATCCAGAAAAATCATCCCGAAATCGTGCTCATAATTTTGCTCGTCGATGAGCGCCCGGAGGAAGTCACCGATCTCCAGCGCGAAGTCGGCTGCGAGATTTACAGCTCCACCTTCGACGAGTCGCCCTATCGCCACATTCAGGTGGCCGAGTTAGTGAACGAACGCGCGAAGCGGCTGGTCGAGCAGAGAAAGGACGTCGTCGTCCTCCTCGACAGCATCACTCGGTTGGCGCGCGGTTATAATGCGACCATGCGCGGCAAGGGCCGGACCATGTCCGGCGGCGTCGAGGCGAAGGCGCTGCTCAAGCCAAAACGCTTTTTTGGCGCCGCCCGCAACGTCGAGGAGGGCGGCAGCCTAACGATCCTCGCGACCGCGCTGATCGACACCGGCAGCCGGATGGACGAAGTCATTTTCGAGGAATTCAAAGGCACCGGAAACATGGAATTGCATCTCGACCGCTCGCTCGTGGAGAAACGCCTGTATCCCGCGATTCACATCCTCCAGTCCGGCACCCGACGTGAGGATTTGCTCTACCATCCGGAAGAGTGGGAGCGCGTGCAGCTCCTGCGCAAATCGATGGCCGCGCTCCCGCCGCTCGAGGCGATGGAGATGCTGATCAAAAACCTCGAAGCGACGAAAACTAACGCCGAGCTTTTGCTCGCCGGCCTGCGGTGATCACGACCGACTCACAACTCGCGGAGATCCTCCCGAGCCTGCGCGCCGTCGACCGCATTGCGGTCGATACCGAGGCGGACAGTTTGCACTGCTACTTCGAAAAGCTTTGCCTCATCCAGATCACCGGCGATCACCAGGATCATCTTGTCGATCCGCTCGCGACGGTCGATTTGCAGCCGCTCTGCACGGCGCTCGCGGATAAGGAAATCATTCTTCAGGGAATGGATTTCGACCTGCGCCTTTTGCGCCGGACCCTCGGGTTTACCGCGCGGGAAGTTTTCGACACCGTAATTGCATCCCGGCTGCTTGGTCTGCGCGAGTTCAGCTACGCCGCGCTTGTGCAGCAGTATTTCGGCGTGACCCTGGCGAAGGGGTCGCAAAAAGCGAACTGGGCCCGGCGCCCGCTTCCGCCGGCGATGGCGGAGTACGCAAAGAACGACACCCATTTCCTGCTCCCGCTGGCCGCGCGGATGGAAGCGCAGTTGGCAGAACGCGGGCGCACGGAATGGTTTCGCCAATCCTGTCGCCGCGGGGTCGAGCAGGCCGCGATTGAACGCGAACGCGATCCCGATCAAGCCTGGCGCATCTCGGGCAGTGGAACTCTGCCGCCACGGACGAACGCGATCCTGCGCGCGCTCTGGCATTGGCGTGATGAGGAAGCGCGCCATGCGGATCGCCCGGCTTTTCACATTCTGCAAAACAGCGCGCTCCTCGACTCGGCCGTGCGCTTCGCCGCGGGCGAATCGCCGGATTATCGGCATCTTTCCGATCGGCGGCGGCGGGGCTTTTACGCTGCGGTGGAGCAGGCACTCGCGCTCCCGGAATCGGCCTGGCCGCAGCGGCCGCCGCGCCTGCACAAGCCGCGCCCGCGCAATCTCGAGAAGCGCGTTGAGGAACTGAAAAAGCGGCGCGACAAACAAGCGGCTGAGCTCGAGCTCGACCCGTCCTTCATTGCCTCGCGCGGCGCGCTCGAGCGCATCGCGGGCGACGAAAATGTGACCGACGAAATTCTCGTCGGCTGGCAGCGCGAGCTCCTCGAGCTCTGAGTTCGTTAGGTGTAGAGGCGGCTGTGTCAGCCGCAGAGGGTGATGATAGCTGCGGATTTGCGGGCGACACGCCCGCCGCTACAGCGCCGTTATTGCGGCATCGGCGGGAGCGGGCCTTGCACTGGCCCGGGGTTGTTGCCCGGAATATTCGGATGCGCCGGCGGCAGTGTATTGTAAGGGCCGGCGTCTTCGCTCGGGTTGTAAAGGTCGCGCCGATTCGAGAGCGTGGTGCATGAGGTGGTGCCGAGAAGGGCGAGGGCGCAGCCGAGCAGAAAAAATTTCACGCCGCATCGAAGCAAATGCCCCTTTTGGTGTCAACGCCGGCACCGCCGAAGAAAAACGATTGCGCGTCGGCTCCCTTCGCGGGAAATTTCGCTTCCGTCAGGGGCTATGGACTGAGGGCGTACGAATCCCGCCAGGGCAGGAATGCAGCAACGGTAGTTTGATCCTCTTTGCCGTAGTTCTCTGGCGGTCTTTTTTTGGAATGACTGCGCCGTTGCCTAACGAAAAGCCCGCCGCCGCCTTCGACGCGGAAGAGCGGCAGCGCTACTCGCGGCATTTTCTTCTCCCCGAGATCGGGCTCGCCGGCCAGGCGAAGTTGAAAGCCGCGCGCGTGTTCTGCATCGGCGCGGGCGGGCTCGGTTCGCCGGCCGCGCTTTATCTCGCTGCGGCGGGGGTGGGCACGATTGGGCTGGTCGATTTCGACCGGGTCGAGCTCTCGAATCTGCAACGGCAACTCCTCCACGGCACCGGCGACGTCGGTCGCCCGAAAGGCGAGTCCGCGCGCGATCGGCTCGCGGCGATGAATCCGCGGGTCGAGGTGCGTCTGCACCAGTGCCGCTTTGCGAGCAGCAACGCGGGCGAGATCCTGCGTGATTACGATCTCCTGCTCGACGGGAGCGATAATTTTGCCACGCGCTATCTCGCGAACGACGTCGCCGTCTTTGCGCGGAAACCGAACGTTTACGGATCGATCTTTCGTTTCGAAGGCCAGGCGACGGTCTTCGCGCCGCATCTTGGCGGCCCCTGTTATCGCTGTCTTTTTCCAGAACCGCCCGCGCCCGGCTCCGTCCCGGGCTGCGCGGAAGCGGGCGTGCTCGGAGTGCTCCCCGGAATCGTGGGGACGATTCAGGCCACTGAGGCACTAAAACTCATCCTCGGCCTCGGCGAGACGTTGCGCGGGCGACTTCTGCATTTCGATGCGTTGCGGATGAAATTTCGCGAGTTCAACCTCCGCCGCGATCCGGAGTGCCCGGTCTGCGGCGACGCGCCGCGGATCACCGCGCCGATCGATTACGAGGCGTTTTGTGCCGGACCGCCCGCGGCGGAGAGGGAGGAAACGCTGGAGGTCGACGTCGTGACTTTGCAGCGCCAGCTCGCGGGCGCGGAACCGGCGCTGCTCCTCGATGTGCGCGAGCCGTTCGAGGTCGAGCTCGCGCAGATTAAGGGCGCGAAATTGATTCCGTTAGGCCAACTCCCCACGCGGATCGACGAGCTCGACCGGGCGAAAGAAATTCTCGTTCTTTGCCACAGCGGCGTGCGCAGCCTGCAGGCCGCGGAATTTTTGCGCTCGGCTGGATTCAGCAGAGTCGCGAGCGTGGCCGGTGGCATCGATGCCTGGTCGACGGAGATTGATCCCGATGTGCCGCGTTACTGATTTTCTCTCTACTTTCCTGCTTCTCTTGTCGTTAGGCATGCTGGCCGGTTGCGATCGCATGGTCATGCCGCGGCACGCACAGTTCACCGAGCAGGCCGACGCGAAGGCGGCGGAAGGAAAATATCTCGAGGCGATCAACCTCTACGAAGCGGCGCTCGACGGGAGCGAAAAGGCGGCGGAAGTGCACTACAAGCTCGGGTTGCTCTACGACGACAAGATGAACGACCCGCTGAACGCGCGCCATCATTTCAAGCGTTTCCTTACGATCACTCCGGGCGGCAAACGCGCCGAGGAAGTAAAACGTTTCATGAAACGCGACGAACTCACGCTCCTGACCCAGCTCTCCGGCGACACGATTTTGACGCAGAAGGAGGCGGCGCAGTTACGCAACGACAACCTGAAATTGCGCAAGCAAATCGAAGACCGCTGGGCGCAGGACAAGGGGGCGGCGACGGCGGCGAAAGCGGGGCCGGTCGCGAAGCGCTCCGCCCGGCCTAACGAGAAGCAAAAGATCCCGGCGAACGCGCGCACCTACACGGTGCAGCGCGGCGACACCCTGGCTTCGATCTCGCGGAAATTTTATAAATCCTCCGAGCGCTGGGGGAGAATTCTCGCGGCCAATCCAGCGATCCTGGAGAAGCCGACGGATTTGAAGCCGGGGCAGAGGCTGGTGATTCCCTAACGAGTTGGGAATGACGAAATCCGAAGCTCGAAATCCGAATCAATGACGAAGGGCGAAACTCGAAGAGTTGCGCGAGGAATCTTTCGTCATTCGGACTTCGGTCATTGTTTCGGGCTTCGGATTTCGGGTTTCGGGTTTTTGTTAGCTCTCGCCACCGGTCGATAAATCGCGTCCCTCTACAACAGAAACGCGTCGCGCATCCGTTTTATTTTTGGAAGAACTGTATGAAAACGCTCGAACGCATCGCTCCGGAGGTTGGCTGGTTGCCGATCAGTTTCGTCAATGTCTACTTCGTCGGGCGGCCCGGCGAGCCGTGGGCTTTAATCGATGCCGGCCTGCCCGGCAGCGCTGGCCAAATTCTTGAGACGGCCGAGGCGCGTTTCGGCGCCGGCTCGCGGCCGGAGGCGATCTACCTTACGCATGGGCATTTCGATCATCGCGGCGCAGCTCGGGCGCTCGCGAAAAAATGGGAGGTGCCGATCTACGCGCATCACATGGAAATGCCGTATCTGACCGGGCGTTCGGCTTATCCGCCGCCGGACCCGACGTTGGGCGGGGCGATTGCTTTTCTTTCGCGCTTCCTGCCCTCGGGCGGAACGGATCTGGGTGCGCGGCTCCAAGAGTTGCCGGAAGGAGATCTGCCGGGGCTCGAAGGCTGGCGCTGGACGGCCACGCCCGGTCATTCGCCCGGCCACGTTTCGTTTTTTCGCCCGTCCGATCGGGTGCTCCTCGCGGGCGATGCATTTGCGACGATGAACATGGACGCCTGGAGCGGCATGCTCACGGGAAAACCGGAGCTGGCCCGCGCGGGTGCGCCTTTCAACCTGGATTGGGACGCAACCCGGCGCTCGGTACAGAAGCTCGCGGAGCTGCGGCCGAATGTGGCCGGGTGCGGTCATGGCATCCCGATGCGCTACCGTGATCTCCCCGATCGGTTGCAACATTTCGCGAATCGGTTCGCGCCGCCGAAGCACGGCCGCTACGTCGCCGCGCCGGCGCAGGTGAACGAACGCGGCGTGGTTTCGCTGCCGCGGCCGCCTTTCGATCTGGTGCCACTGGCGACTGCAGGTTTGCTTCTATTGGCGGGGATTGCGCTCGGGTCGGGGTTTCTGGAAGAGCGGCTGGAAGACTGATGGGGGACGCGGCCTAACGATTGGGTCGACTCCGCGGTCGCTCATAGGGCGACGCTGTAGGTATTGGCAGCCGCCCGCCCACGCCTCGCAGAGCGAGGCGTCTACAGCAACTGGGGACATGCGACTGGAGGGCCGAGCTCCGGCGACGCCGGGGAGGGGGCTCGATTGACAAGACGCGCCGGAGCGACGCTCAGGTTTCGCGGAGCTCAACCCTCCAGGAAGGGGCGCTTTGATAGCGCCCTCGGCGGTTGCAAACCGCCGCTCCTTGGGAAGGCACGGCGGTCGTCCCTCCAAAGGCTAACGAGGTCGTGCGCTTCTCTCCGCGCGCTTAGCCTCCGGGCGGACCGTCGAAGGCGGGCGCTTGGTTCAGGGGGAGCGGGTTGTTTGCGCCGTTGCCGCCAAAGGTGCCATTACCCGAATTGTTCCCGCCGGAGCCCGAGTAGTTGGGATTGTTGGTGAAGACTTGGGCCGGGCCACCGTTGCCCTGGACGTTGACGACCACGGTCGGCTGGATGGTGATGGTGTTCGCGGCCAGGATCGCATCGGTCCCGCTGCTCAGGGTGACGTTGGCGACGAAGTTGAGCGTGCCGTTGCTCGAGGGTGCGTAGAGCTTGAGGACGCTGTCGGCCGAGAGTGAGCCCCCGCCGATATTGAGCACGCCATTCGCGCCGAGCGCGCCGGCTTTCACGATGTCGCCGTTCAAAGTGACGGAGCTGGTGCCGGTCGCATCGCCGAGATTCACGACGCCGTTCGCGCCAGTGTGCCGGATATCGACCGTGCCCTTGTCCGCTTCTACGCCGCCATTGACCGCGACGCTGCTGCTGGCGCCAGTGGCGAGGATGGTGATCTTCCCGCCAGGTCCCGGTGTGACCTGTTCGAGGAGCGCCAGAAGCTGCCCGGTGTTGTTGACGTTAATCGCGACGCCGGTCGCGCGGCTGCTTGTGAGGTTAATATTGCCGCCGGTGACGCTGTTCGAGCCGCCGGAGCCGTTCCCGGAGGTTTGCCCGACAGCGTTGACGTTCACGGTACCACCGCTGGTGATGTTGACGGTGCCGCCGTTGCCGGCCGGGGTGCCGGTAGGATTGGCGCCGCTATCGGCAGTGATGCCGGCGTCGTTCACCGTCACGTCGCCCGAGGTCGTGATGTTCACGGTGCCACCGTTCCCGCCGCCGGACGAGCCGTTCACAGCGAACGCACCTCCATTTACCATGATGCTGGTGAAATCACCGGTGTTGCCAATCGTTAGGCCATCCGCGGTGAGATTGAGCGTGACGGAGCCGCCATTTCCCGGATCGGACGAGCCTCCATCGGAGCCGTTGAAGGTGAGCGCCGGGATCGACGGCCCCACGACGTTGAGGGAGTTCGCGCTCAGGGTGAAGGGATCGGGCGTGAAGCCGCCGTTGGGACCGAAAGTGGAGGAAAACCCGGTGACCGAATTGACGTTGATCAGGTTGATCGCGCCTCCGGCGGCGAGGGTGTTTGCGACGACCGAGAAGGGACCCCCGAGCGTACCGCCGATCGTGATGTTCGCTCCCGCCTGCGCGCTCGGAGCGGTCAAATTGTGGGTATTGATCGAGCCCCCGGCGGTGATGGTGCCGATGCCGTCGGCGCTGCTCTGGAGGACGATATCGCCATTGGTGGAAGTGATGTTCCCGGTGGCGGTGAGGTTGCCGCCGCCGATCAGGATCGTACCCCCTGCGGTGATGTTCCCGCCGGCATTTAGGCTGCCGAAGACGCTGATCCCTCCTCCCACGGTGACGTTCTGAGCCGCGGAGATACTCACGTTATCCGTCAGGAAAACCGGGGTATCGGCGGAGACATTGACCGAGGCACCAAGTGAGCCGGTGAGACTAATGGAGCCGGCCGTGACCGAGATGCTGTCGACGCCCGGAGGGCCTGCATTCGGGGCGTCAAAGATCGAGAAGGAGGCGTCCCCGGCGGTGAGGGCGCCGGCGATTGCTACCGAGATGGAGTTGGTCGCCAGCGCGCTCCCGCCGAGGTTCGAGATGCTGCTTGTGAAAAGGCCGTTCGTGGTCACGCTCGCGACGCTCACATCGATGACGATGTCTCCGCCGATGGTGCCGCCGTCGTTCAGCACGGAAAACAAGGCGCTGTCGCTGTTGAGCGCGCCGTTGAGCGCGAAAGTGATGGTGCTGTTGCCCCCGATGGTGCCGCCGCTATTATCGATTCGCGCGATCAGGTTCGCCGCGGAAAGGCTCTGCGCGTTGCCGAAGATAACGGCGTCCTGGCCGATTGAGCCGCCGCCGTTGCCGGCGCCATTGTCATCGTTGAGGATACGGAAGGTGGCATCGCCCACGCTCGTGATCGCGCCGCCTTGGACGAAGACGATGCTGGCGCCGGCGCCAATCGTGCCTCCTCCTTCATTCGAGATACTGGCGAGGAGGAACCCGCCGGTGGAAAGATTGGTCGAGCCGACAAACATGTCGGCGTTGCCACCGATGGTGGAGCCGGGGTTGTCGAAAAATGTCGCGTTTACAATTTGGAAGAGCGCGTTCGTCTGCACGGTGATGTCACCATCGATTCCCAACCCCACCGAAACGTTGCCTCCGATAACGCCGCCATCGACATTGGCGACGAGGGCGTTGAGAAAGCTGCCGATGGAAACGTTCGCGGCGGTGAGGGAGAGCAGGGCGTCGCCCTCGATCGTGCCTCCCCCAATGAAGCCGCCAGGAGTGTTCCCGCCGTTTTGGACCGAGAAATCAAGACCGCCCCCGGTGCTCAGATCATTCGTCGCGAAAACGGTGTTGTTGGCCGAGGCGAAACTGCCGCCGGCGCCCCCGGAGATCGCGAGCACGAGATTGCCGCCGACGTCGATGCTATCCGCGCTCAAGCTGACCGCGCCGCCGGCGCCGATCACGCCTCCGCCCGCGCCGTCGTTGCGGCCGGAAATGACGAGGCTGGCATCGCCCCGGATGTCGAGCGCCCCGGCGAGCGTGAAGATGAGATTGCCTCCCTCATCGATCGTGCCGCCGTTGCGCAGATTGATTAACGCGCTGAGCGAGCCGGCTTGGAAACCGGCGGCGCTGAAAAAGATGCTCCCGCCATTTCCGATGTGGCCGCCCTCATTGGCGAGGATGTTGAGGATGGCGTCGTTCGTCACCGTCACCTGACCGACGGCGCTGAGAACGACGTTGGCGCCGTGCTGGATAAAGAGCTGGGTGGACGCGAGGCCGAGAGGGAGGTGGAGGCTGTCGCCGACATTGAGGCTGCTCCCGCTGCTCACATTGATGGACGCGCCGTTGGCGATCTTGCCGGCGGCGCCCGCCATGCGGAGGTCTAACGAACCGCCGAAATTCATCGTCCCGTTGCTCGTGACGACGTTGATCCCGCTGTCGTTGCCCGAGATGCCGGTGTCGATCAACAGATTGAAATCACCCCCGACACTGAGGGCGCGGCCGGCGATGAAGGTGGCGAAAAGTCCCTCGTTGAAATTCGCCGAGCTCGTCTGGACGAGGTTAAAGGAATTGGTCACCGCGATGTCGGCCTCGGAGAAAAGCACGAGATTGTTTGTGCCATTGACCGCCGCATCAAAAGTGAGCACCGATCCCGCGCCGCGCGCGTAGAGAAAGAGGGTCGGGATGTTTTGGAAAGTCAGATTGCTCCCGAGAGTGATCGAACCGTTCTGAGTAGCGACCAGGAGGGAATCGAGGCCGGCAAAAGTGACCGTGGCCAGGCCGGTGCCGGAAGCGATGTTCCCAACGCTGATCAGCGCAAGGCTGGTCGCGCCCCCGTTCACGAGGGAGATGATCGGATTCCCCGACAGCACGAGCGAAGAGAACTTGAAGGCGGCCACGGGCAGGTTCCCGGCTTGGCTGAAGTGGCCGTTGAAGCCGCTGTCGTTGTCGAAAGCGCTGGTCGAGCCGAAGAAATAATTTGAAGGCGTGCCGTCCGCGGTGGGACCGCGATAAATTTTGCCGACGTCAGTCTGGCCGTTGGTCGTGATGCTGGGGTCGGTATGAATGACCGTGTTGCCGGTGATGACGTAAGGATCCGGCGAGGTGATGACCGAGAGCGCTCCGAACTTCGCGGGTGTGCCCGCGGGCGTTGGCGTTGGCGACATCGTCGGTGTGGGCGAGTTGCTCTCGGTCGCCCGGGCTTGGTCGATGATCGCGCTGTAGTTCGGGTCGAGGAGAGTGACCGCGGTGCCGCGGCCGAAGATCACGAGGTTCGTCTCGATCAGTTCGCCCTCGGATTTTTTCAAAAGTTGGCCGTTGATCTCGCGCGCGATCAGGTCATTGCTCGGGAGCGGCGGGAAGCCGTTGATGAGCAGAGAAGTGCGGAGGATGCGTTCGATATCGACGTCGACCGGCTCGGGCAGACCTTCGCCGTTTGGGTTCACGATTAACATCTGCCCGGCGTGCAGGAGGACCGACTCGCCGATGCGGTTGTTGCGATAAATCCGGCCGGTCCCCTCCAGGACGATGAACTTGATGTAGGCATCCGGATGATACTCCAGCATGATCGTCGTCCCGGTGATGGCGGCGGTGATCGCGGCGGTGTTGATCTTCGCGCCGCCGGCGTTTTTCGGGACCCGCAGGAGCATGGCGCCGCCGCCGAGGTCGAGGTTGCGGGTGCCTCCGTTGAAACTAAAAATCGTGTTGGCGCCGAGGCGGGCCAGAGTGGCGTCGGTAAAAGTGAGTTCGGCGCGCGACTCCGTGCCGGTGCGGACGGCGGTATTATCGCGCACTTCATCGCTCACGTTCGCGGGTCGCGGGGCGGCCTGGCCAGGGAGAAGTTTTACATCCTTCACGACCTGGCTGATCCGGGCCTGCTTGAGCTCGGCGGCGCCCGCGGGCGCCAGTGGAAGAACGAGAGTCAGCGCGACCGCGAAGGTCGCAGCGTGAGGGAGAAATTTGCCTAACGAGTGGGATGTACGCATGGATTTTTCAGATTTTTGACAACGCCGGGAGACCGCTCGCTCTCCGCCTGTTGCCTCCTCAGAAGGAGCCTTCAACCAAGGCGCAAAAGGTGCGGTTTTCCCGTGCCTAAGATGTTTAGGGAGTTCGGCCGCGCGAAGTCAAGCGTCGTGGTGCCGGCACACGAAAAAAGCCGCTCATTTTCGCGCTGGGAGAGCAGCGGCTTCGTCCGGACGACCGCGGCACGAAGAGCTTCCGGGCGATTTGCGGCCGGGTTCGCCGGGACGAAATCGTGATTTTTCCCCGCTCTCGCGGCCGGTGCCGGATGGACCACGAGCACGCCACCAGCCGACTTCGTAGCGTTCGTGCCTTCCATCAGATTGTGCAGTTGGTCGGTGTTCTGCAAAGCGATGCCAGTCCTCGGCGCTCGGGTCCGGACCGTTCGGAACATACGGCCGGAGCCGGACGAGTGCGCGTCATCTGCGCTGGCGAGCGCCGCGGCCGGAGCCGTCAGGCCGGAAGCGCTGCTGTCGCTGCTCTTAGCCTTGACCGGAGCGTTGCCCGGCACGCTCGCCTGAAAGTCGGAGAGGACGATGTTGGTAGTTCCGCCATAAGTGACGAGAAAGGAGCCGCCGCTGGTGACGGCCACCCGGCTGCCCGAAGGAACATTAGTGAAAGAGCCCGTGGGCGCGCTATTCGCGGTCAGGACGGTAAAGTTGTTGTTGCTTGCTGCTTGAAACGAATTGACGAAGGAAACGAGAAGGGTGCCGTTGAGGGCGACGGTGCCGTTGACGTTGAGGAAGCCGTATTGGCTGCCCTGGGTCAGACCGCCAAGCTGGAAGGATAACTGCGAGGCGCCGAGGAGCGTAACGTTGCCGGTCACGTTCAAACCAGTCCCACCGAGGCCCGGGCGGAGCAGGGCGTTGTTCTGAATTGCGGCGTTAATTTGACCAAAGCCGGTGAGGGCGCCGCCGTTTATTTGCAGAGCGCTATTCGACGTGATCGTGCTCGCGTTGACCGTGAGCGACCCCGCAGTCTGCGTGAAGGGTGTGGTGATGTTCAGCGTTGCGCCGTTGATCGCTCGGGCCGTCCCCTCGTTGGTGAACACGTCGGGGTTGACCGCGAGCGTCTGGCCCGAGACATCGGCCGAGATCAATCCTTGATTGATCAGCGTCCCGAACCCGCTGAACTGCAATTCCGATTTAATCCCCCCCATCCCTCGCACCC
>JBPCRH010000413.1:0-4573 GCA_050997075.1 Chthoniobacterales bacterium | reverse complement strand
GACCTTTTCTTTCCCGCGCAGGAGATTAGCCGCCTTGACCGCGACTTGGCCGAGGACCTGATCCTGGGCATCGATAATCCACCATTTGCGTGGGACTTCGTGGGCTTTTGCTGAAAACGTTTTCATCGGAAGGCAGTGGAAGGGCGGGGAAAGTAGCGGTGTCACCGGCGGGTGTCAACCCACGGGTGGCGCGGGAAATTACGCGTGGGCAGCCACGGCCACGAAGGCGAAAAGGGCCGCCCTCGACGCTCTGTTGGCATTAGGTTTGCTATAATTTCCATAATGCAATGCTCTTTGCCTCTTCTCGCTTTCTGCACTTTCTCTCTCCTCGGCGTTAACTTCGCGAAGGCGGGTCGGACAACCGCCGCGCTCGAGGGCAGTGCCGTCGTCCGCGAGATGAACCTGGCCCGCCAGCATCCCGAAGTTTACGCCCAACTCCTCGAGGCACAGCGCGAACATTATCACGGCGGCCTTTTCGCGAGACCGGGTGGCATACCCTTGCGCACCAAAGAAGGCCTGGCTGGCCTCAACGAGGCGATCCGTTTCCTCCGCCGCGCCCAACCGGTCGGTGCACTAAACCTCTCCACCGGCATCTCGCTCGCCGCGGCCGATCATGTCGCCGACCAGGCGAGCGGCACGCTTGGCCACGATGGTTCGGACCGGAGCAATCCCGGTGCGCGGATGAATCGTCATGGTTCCTGGGGCGTGCGATGGGGCGAAAACATCGCCTACGGCAAGTCGACCGCGCGCGAGATCGTGATCGCGCTGATCATCGACGACGGTCTGCGCAGCCGGAAACATCGCGAGAACATATTCGATCCCGCCTTCAACTACGCGGGCGCCGCGGTTGGAAAGCACGCGCGTTACCGCACCGTTTGCAGCATCGACTTCGCGGGCGGTTACCTCGAGCGGGTTGAGGTGCCGAAGCCGCTCTTTGCCGGCAACTAAATTCGCCGCGAACCCTGTAGACGCTTCGCTCTGCGAGGCGCGAGAGCGACGTCACCGCTATTCCCGAAAACAACGCAACTCCCGCGCTTCGCAGAGCGAAGCGTCTCCAGCCCGCAAGCGACCGCCCGGCTCGCCAATCAGCGCGATCCGGTGTAATTATCGCGCTCCGATGGCCAAGTCTGAAGCACCAAAATCCGCGATCAGTCCCCGGCGCGCGGAAGATTTCCCCGAGTGGTATCAGCAGGTCGTGCGCGCCGGCGACATGGCCGAGCCGAGCGACGTTCGCGGCTGCATGGTGATCAAACCCTGGGGCTACGGCATCTGGGAAAACATGCAGCGCGTGCTCGACGGCATGTTCAAGGCGACCGGGCATCGCAACGCCTATTTTCCGCTCTTCATCCCACTCAGTTACCTGCAGAAGGAAGCCGAACACGTCGAAGGTTTCGCGAAGGAATGCGCGGTCGTCACCCATCACCGGCTCGAGGTGAACGCGGAGGGGAAAATGGTTCCCGCGAGCCCGCTGGCCGAGCCTTTGGTCATCAGGCCAACTTCCGAAACGATCATCGGCGCGAGCTACGCGAAGTGGGTCCAGTCCTATCGCGACCTCCCGATTTTAATTAACCAATGGGCGAACGTCGTCCGCTGGGAAATGCGCCCGCGCGTCTTCCTGCGCACGACCGAGTTTCTCTGGCAGGAAGGTCACACCGTGCACGAGACCGAGACCGAAGCGCGCTTCGAGACCCGGCAGATGCTCGACGTTTACGAGACCTTCGTGCGCGACTATCTCGCGATCCCGGTTTACGCCGGCGAGAAGTCGGAGAGCGAACGCTTTCCCGGCGCGGTTCAGACGCTTTGCATCGAAGCGATGGTGCAGGATCGCAAAGCCATCCAGGCCGGCACTTCGCATTTCCTTGGCCAGAATTTTGCGCGCTCGAGCGGGATCCAATTCCAAACGCGCGACGGCCAGCAGGAGTTCGGCTGGACGACGAGCTGGGGGATGAGCACCCGCCTCGTTGGCACGGTCATCATGATGCATGGCGACGACGACGGCCTGATCCTGCCGCCGCGCATCGCACCCACGCATGTCGTGATCATTCCCGTGATGCCGAAGCCGGAAACGCGCGACGCGGTCCTCGCGGCCGCGAACGATCTCGCGGCCGATCTGCGGCAGCTCCATTGGCACGGCGCGCCGCTCGAGGTGCACGTCGATGCGCGCGACATCGGCGGAGGCACTAAAAATTGGGAGTGGATCAAGAAAGGCGTGCCGATCAGGGTTGAGCTCGGACCGCGCGACCTCGAGAGCGGGAACGTCGCCGTGAGTCGCCGCGATGAAGGCGGGAAAGGGAAAGAGTTTTTGGCGAAAGGAGATTTCGTCGGCGGTGTTCTGACAACGCTGGAATCGATCCAGCAAAATCTTTTCGCGCGCGCGCTCGCCTTCCGCGACGAACACACCCGCCGCATCGAGACAAAGGAAGAGTTCTACAAATTCTTCACCCCGGAGAATCCCGCGAAACCCGAGATCCATGGCGGCTTTGCGCTGGCACATTGGAACGGCAGCCGCGCGGTCGAGGAGCAGGTCAAGGCCGACCTGAAGGTCACGATCCGCTGCATCCCTTTCGACGACCCGACGAATCCACCAGAGCGCGGGAATTGCGTCATCACCGGCGAGCCGAGCGCGCGGCGCGTGCTCTGGGCGAAATCTTACTGACCCCCGGGCGGCCAGATCACCAGACAGAGCCAGCCGGCAAGGAAGCAAAGCCCGCCGAGCGGCGTGATCGCGCCAAGCCACTTCACGTTGGTGAGCGCGAGGAGGTAAAGGCTACCGCTAAAAACCACCACGCCGGCGAGGAGCAACCACGCGGCGACCCGGCTAGTCCCCGGGACCACGGCGAGCACAAGCAAGGCAAGCGCATGCACAAAATGATAGAGCACGGCCTTGTTCCAAACGTCAGTCATCTCGTGCGCGGCGAGCGTGCCTTTGAGCGCATGCGCGCCGAAAGCGCCGAGGCCCACGGCGAGAAAACAAAGCGCGGCGGCAACGCGGAAAAAAAGCGGGTTCACGTCGCGAGGTTAGACCGATGTAACGCGGAGCCGCAAGCGATGGTCATAATTTCGAGATGTCCGAAGAGGGCGAAGCTTCTACTGCAACCTGATCGATTCGAACGATAACTGGAAAGACAATCCGAACATGCAGACGATCGCGGACAACGGCCTCGCCCTGACCGATGACAACGAAGCCGCGCTCTACGATTCTGCCGCCCGGGACGTATACGGCGGTCCTCCTCGGCCCGAACAGCACCACAGGCGTGGGCTTGGTTGAGATCTACGACGTCAACTAAAACGCCGCGGTAAACTCCGCAAGTTGCGCCCGGCTGGGAAACTGGCCGGGGGCTGCTTTTTTCTGCGGTCTTGCCAGGGGGGCCGAAAAGAGAGCACTCTCTGCGGATGAACTTTCTCACGTGCTCGCTCGTGGCCGCTGGTGTTCTTTACTCGTTAGGCGCAAACGCCCAGCAAACCCCGCCGCTCTCCGAGCCGCCGGACCTGAGTGCGAAGGCTCTGATCACGAAAGAAAAACCGCTCGCGCCGCGAGACAGCACGGCCCAGCCCAAGGAGAATGGAAAAGTGAAGCAGTACACGATCGAGCAGTTCATGGACACGACGAAGATCGGCGGGAGCGCGTTCACCCATGACGAAAAGGCGATCCTTTTCAGCAGCAACAAGAGCAGCATCTACAACGTTTACAGCGTGAACGTGGACGGCGGCGCGCCGACGCAGCTCACGCATTCGGTCAAGGAGAGCACTTTCATCGTGACCGCGTTCCCGGAGGACGCGCGCTTCCTTTACACCTACGACAAAGGCGGGAACGAAAACTCGCACCTCTATCTCTACGAGCTTGATGGGAAGGAGCGCGACCTTACTCCGGGGGAGAAAACCAAAGCCAACTTCTTCAAGTGGAGCACCGATCGGAAGTCGTTTTTCTTCGGCACGAACGCGCGCAACCCGAAGTTTTTCGACGTCTACGAAATGAAAATCGCCGACCTTAAACCGTCGCTCATTTACCAGGACGATACGGGCTACGACTTCGCCGATATGTCCGCTGACCGGCGCTTTATCGCTTTCGGCAAATCGGGCGATTCCACCGCGGACTCGGACACCTATCTCTACAACGTCGCGACCAAGGAAATGAAAAACCTGACCGGGCACCAGGGTGAGGTGCAGAATGCTCCGCAAGCCTTCGACCCGGCGGCGAAGTATCTCTACGTCCTCTCGAACGCCGGCGACGAATTCATGAATCTCGTGCGCTTCGACCTCACGTCCGGCAGCCGCGAACTCGTGGAGAAATCGAAGTGGGACATGACCGACATGTCTTTCTCGCGTACCGGAAAATATCGGGTGACGACGACGAACGAAGACGCCCGGAGCAAGGTGAGAATTGTCGAAACCGCGACCGGGAAACCGGTCGAGCTGCCGGCGCTTCCCGACGGCGACGTTACCGGCGTGAAGGTTTCCGACAGCCAAACAAAAATGGCCTTTTCTCCCAACAGTCCACGTTCTCCAAACAACCTCTACGTTTATGATTTCGCGGCGAAGAAGGTGGCGAAACTTTCGGACACGCTAAGCCCGG
>JBPCRH010000143.1:0-10290 GCA_050997075.1 Chthoniobacterales bacterium | reverse complement strand
AACCTGCACGGCGAGCTTAGCCGTTTCGAGCGCGATCCGGGCGGGGCCTGGCAACCCGTCGGTGCCGCGATCCCGGTCTTGTTTGGTAAAAATGGGCTCGCCTGGGGCCGCGGTCTCGCCGGACAGGACGAGCCGGGCCGGAAGAAACAGGAACGCGACGGGCGCGCGCCCGCCGGGGTTTTTCGCATCGGCACGATTTACACCTACGACGCGGCTCTTCCGGACGGAGCAGACTTCCCGTTTCATCAGGTAACCAAAGCCGATGCCTGGATCGATGACGTCACCAGTCCCGATTACAACCGCTTCGTCACGATTGACGACCCGGAGCATCCGCCACCCTGGTTCGCGAAGGAAAAGATGCGGCACAACGACTTCGCCTACCGCTGGCTGGTGGAGATCCGGCACAACTCCGACCCGCCCGTGCCTAACGACGGCAGCGCGATCTTCTTTCACATCCGGCGCGGCCCGTCCCGGCCGACCGCCGGGTGCACGACGATGCCGCAGGCCGATCTCGTTCGGCTCATCACCTGGCTGCGCGCGCCGCGTCATCCCGTTTACGTGCTCCTGCCGCGCGCGGTTTATCGCGAGAAAATGAAAGCGTGGAATTTGCCGTCGCTCGCGCCACCGGCGAGCGCGCGCTGAGCTTTGGCAAAAAAGGCGCGCCCTTATTTGCATCTCCCGGAGGTTGCCCTTAACCTCACTCGTTAGGCCAAAAAATTATGAGGAAACGATCCAATCCCGACTCGGAGCAAAACATCAAACGCATCGACACGAAGCCGCGCGCCAAGAAACAGACGCACGGATTTCAGGTCCATTTCGTGCGCGGTTCATCGACCGGCACGAAAATGTTCAGCGACGCGGTCTTCGGCGGCAAAGAGCAGGCCCGCAAAGCCGCCCGCAAATATCGCCGCGAGGCCATGGGCGAATTGCCCGCCCGCACCACGCTCGTCCAGAATCGTCCGGCCGCGAAGTCGGCCAAGCCCGCCGCCCCCAAGAAGGCGTCGTCGGCCAAAAAATCTCCGGCGTCCAAGCCGGCCGCTACAAAAGGCGCGAGCAAGCGCAAACGCTAGCTAACCAACCCGAATTCGTTAGGCGCGCGTTTCCTGCACTCGCGGAAACGCGCGCCAACATTCGATGAAGCCGGGCGCAAAATCGTTCGGCTGTTTTGTTAGCCATTCTTCGATCAGGTCGAGGGGGAAAAATTCCAGCGCCGCGATCTCCGCGCGCGCCCTCCGGAACGGGCCTTCCGCTTCCCCGCGGTAGAGCCAGATGAATTCTTCGCCGGTGTTTTCGGACGCGGGAATCTTCGTCACTCGGGTCAGCGACGCAGTCACGCCGAGTTCTTCCGCCAACTCCCGCGCGGCTGTGGCGTCGTAGTCCTCGCCGGCGCCGACATGGCCAGCCGCGCTCGAATCCCAGACGTTCGGATGCCGGTCTTTCCAGCGCGAACGTTTCTGGAGGAGGAGCTCACCGGCGCGGTTGAAAATAAAGAGATGCACCGCCCGGTGACGCAAGTTATTCCCATGCACCTGCGCACGCGGCGCCGAGCCGATCACGGTGTCGTTTTCGTCGACGACGGAGAAGAGCTCGGTGAGGTCTGTTCCGGCCGACGGCACGGGCGGAGGGCGGACCAGATTGGCCAGCGCGATCCATTGCGTGAGCGAAATTTCCTCGGCGCGGGCCTGCGCTGAAGCACCAAATTTTTCGGCCGCCGCCGGCCAATCCGGGACGTACTGCCGGAGCAATTTGCCGACTTGTTTGCGCCGCTGCGAGAAGCCCTGGCGCACGAGCGTCGCGAACATTTCTTCGTCGTGCTCGGGCAGCTCGCCGGGGGCCCGCGGGGTGAGTCGAACGATGGCAGATTCGATCGCGGGTTCGGGCAGAAAAACGTTTGGCGGCACCGCCCGGAGGATCTCAACCCGACAGCGCGCCTGCACGATCAGGGAGAGGACTCCGTAGGCTTTGGAGCCGGGCGCCGCCGAAAGTCGCGCCGCGACCTCCATTTGTAACATCAACACTGCAGAGGAAATAGACATAGTTTTTTCTAGAAAACGTAATATAATGGGGGTCGCTACAGAATAGGGCAAGTTGCCTAACAATGTCGCCGGCCCGCGCGGACGGAGACGGCGGACGTCGAATTCCAAGGCGTCGCAGTGGATTACCTCGAGGTTTGCGCCGGAAAATTTAGTGCGCAGAAATTCCGCAAGCCGCCCGTCCTTTTCGATCGCCAAAATCTGCGCCCCGGCGGCGAGCCCCGGTTCCGTCAGCGCGCCCAGGCCGGGCCCGATTTCGACCACGAAGTCGCCTGCGCCGATGCCGGCTTCGCGCACGATCCAGCTTGCCAGGTTCTGGTCGTGCAGGAAATTTTGCCCCATTGTTTTTACCGGCGTGACCCGGATCTCGCGGAGCGTGCGCTGAATCTCGGAGAGCGTCATGGAGGCAGGAGTGAGACGCGCGTTTTTACGCGATCGGGCTGCGCGTTGTTCACAAAACCGTGTGAACAAATTGCGCCGCCGCTGCGAGTTTATTCACAACTTATTCAACCGCCGAGGGGCATGACAACTCGGTCAGTCCGAGCGCAGCGCCGCGGAGCCGAGGTATCCCGCCGGGTTTCTGGAAAGTGCCGCAAATCGGACGCTGCTTCCCAACAGCTCCACGGGATCCCTCGACTCCGCAGGCTCCGCTCGGGATGACATCGCTGTTTAATCGCTCAGGCATCGCGAAGGACTTTTTCTTTCCGCGCGCGGCGGTCCGCCACTTTCACGCGCTCCTTTTTTGTCTTCAAGAAAGTGCGGCGCGCATCTTTCAGGCTCGCGCCTTCGATGAAGTAAACCTTCGCCGCGCGACCGATCGCGTAAGTGCCGGCGCCGGCGACCATCCCGCAGACGACGTTCCCCCAGCCCGGGAAAAACTTCAGGGCCGCGCGCGTGCCTTCGCGCAGGATCATCCCGAGACCGACATTGGCGCCAAGCGCGCCGATGAATTCCGTCGCCGCGCGCATGCTCCGCTCGCGGCCGCTCACATACATGACGCCGGAAACCATCACGAGCTGGAGCGTGGTCAGGATCGGCAAATCGGCGAGCGGAATCGGTTGCGCGCCAATCGCGGTGCAGATCGCGCTGGTCGATTTCACGAGCATCTCGGCGATCTCTTTCTGCGCCGCGCGATCGCCGCTCATCCGCACCATCTCGACCCGAGCCTCGTTCGGCAACTCGCTCGCCAGGGTGCGGCGAAGCGCGCCATCGAGCGGAAAACTTCCGACCAAACTCGTGCGAATCGAGGGCGAACCGCTCACCGCCGCTTCCTGCAGCGCGCTCGCCTCACTTCCCTCCTCCGCCGACGCTCGCAGCTCGATCAACTTCGCATGCGTGCCGGCTTCGCTGTTCCAGGAAACGAGCGACTCGAGGCGCTCGATCTCCCTCCGCGTCGCGACCTTCGCCGCGCGCTCGGCAGCGAGGAAGAAAAAGAGATCGGCCGGTCTCGTTTTTAGTTCCTCACGGATCAACCCGAGCGCGGCTTCGTCGGCTCCGCGCGCGTCGAGCATTTCAACTGCGCCCTGGTGGCCGATGGTCACGTTCTGCCAGCGGAAAAGTCCGGTTAGCGTGTCGCGCGACGGCTCACCAGCGCCGCCCTCCGGCGCGAAAATGCGCGCCGCGAAATCGAGCAACGGGATCGGATGCGAACCGGTGAGGACGAAGCGCGGCGGGCGCTGCTGGAGGAAGAGTTCCTTCAGCGGCGTGAGCTCGTGCAGGATCGGCTTCTGCATCGATTCGGGGAGTTTCCCGAGGAAAGCTTCGAGGCGTTCGACGATGTGGAGGAACACGGAGTTGTTCATCGGTTGGCGTGCATGCGCGCTAAGATGAAGCGGACTTGCGCCGCTGTCATCCCGAGCGAAGCCGAAGGCGCCGTCGAGGGATCCCGTGGCGCTGCCGAGAAGCTCCTGCGCGATACCTTCCCAGAAACTCGACGGGATCCCTCGACTTCGCTGCGCTCCGCTCCGCTCGGGATGACAGAGGGACAGAGCGCGGTAGAAACGGAAAGCGCTTCGTGTTACAGAAGCCCTCCGGCAGGCGATCGGCCTAACGACCATGTTTTCACAACTCGGCGACAAACTTCAGGACATCTTCAAGGACCTGCGCGGTCACGGCTCGATCAGCGAGACGAACATCAGCGACGCCATGCGGCAGGTGCGACTCGCGCTCCTCGAGGCGGATGTCGATTACCAGGTGGCGAAAAATTTCGTCGCCCGGGTGAAGGAAAAAGCGCTTGGCGAAGATGTGCTCCGGAGCGTCACGCCCGGACAGCAGATCGTGAAAATTTTCCACGACGAGCTGACCGGGCTCCTCGGCGGCGACGCTGAGGAACTAAACCTGCAAAAGCCCGCGCGCATCCTCATGGTCGGCTTGAACGGCGCCGGCAAAACCACCTCGTCCGCAAAGCTCGCACGCTGGCTGAAAAAGCAGGGCCGCGCGCCGCTCCTCATCGCCTGCGATTTGCATCGCCCGGCCGCGATCGAGCAACTGGCCACGCTCGCGAAACAGGTCGACGTCCCGGTTTACACCCCTTCGCCTAACGAGAAGGATCTGCAGCGCGCCGTCGCTGCGAGCCTCGAGTGGGCCGCGGAACAGGGCGGCAACGTGCAGATTTTCGACACCGCCGGGCGCCAGGAAATCGACGCGGTTTTGATCGAGGAAATCAAGCGGCTGAAGGAATTTCTCAAGCCGCAGGAAGTGCTTCTCGTTGCCGACGCCGCGACCGGCCAGCAGGCGGTGAGCGTGGCCACGCATTTCCACGAAGCGCTTGGAATCACCGGCATTGTCCTTACGAAACTCGACGGCGACGCCCGCGGCGGCGCGGCGCTCTCCATGCGCGAAGTGACGCAGCGTCCGATCAAGTTCGGCGGCGTCGGCGAGAAGCTTGATCAGTTCGAGCCGTTCGTGCCCGATCGGCTCGCCGGCCGAATTCTCGGGATGGGCGATATCGTCGGCCTGGTCGAGAAAGCGGCGGAAGCGATCGACGAGGAAGAAGCCGCGCGGATGGAGCACAAACTCCGGACCGCTTCGTTCGATTTCAACGACTTCCTCGCCCAATTCAAGATGATGAAAAAGCTCGGGCCGCTCGAGAACATCATCGGGATGCTCCCGGGGATGAGTCAGATCAAGGGCGGGCTGAACGTGGACGAAAAGCAGATCAAGCGCACGGAAGCGATCGTGCTTTCCATGACCGACGAAGAACGGCGCAAGCCCGACATTTTAAATGCGCGCCGGCGCCAGCGGATCGCCGCCGGGAGCGGCTGCACCGTGACCGACGTGAACGACTTGCTCCAGCGCTTCAACCAGATGCGCAAGATGATGAAGAACGTCGGGAAAATGAAAAAGATGATGGGGCAAATGCAGCGGATGAAGAGCTGACTTGCCAAATCGGAGATTTAAGCGATTCGTTCCATCCCCCGGAGCTCCCAAAACGCAGTCCCATACTCCTTACTTTTCGCAATGTCCGTCTCCATCCGTCTCCGCCGCGAAGGCACTAAAAATCGTCCGTATTACAAGGTCGTGGTGGCAGATGGCCGCAGCCCGCGCGACGGCAAATTCATCGAGATCATCGGCACCTACGATCCGAAAGTGGAGGGCCACAACAGCACCCTGAAAGTGGACCGCGTGGAGCATTGGATGTCGCAGGGCGCGCAGCCATCCGACACCGTGCGCAGCTTGTTGAAGAAGAACAAAGCGCGCGTCGCCGCCGGCCCGGATGAAGCAGGCGAAACGTCAGCTGCGGTTCCGTCTTCGAAGAAGGCGAAAAAAGCGAAGTCAGCTCCCGTTCAGCCAGCGCCGGTCGCGGAGGCACCGGCCGAAGCACCTTCTGCTCCCGCTTCGACGGTAGAAGAAGCCGCCCCGAGCGAAACCACCGCAGAAGCACCGGCCGAAGCAACCGCGGCAGCACCGGCCGAACCGGTCGCGGAATAGCGGCGCAGTCGCCCGCTAAATTGGACAACGCGGAAGCCGACCGCTAAGATCGGACGCGTGAGACAATTCCTCGAATTCATCGTCCGGCATCTCGTCGAGTACCCGGAAGAAGTGATGATTTCGGAGATACCGCAGGACCAGCTCACAATCTTTCGACTGCAAATGCGGCAGACCGATGTGGGCCGCATCATCGGGCGCAATGGGCAGACGATTCGCTCGATTCGCGCGCTCCTTTCCAGTGCCGCGGTGCGGCATGGTCAGCGCGTCACGCTCGATATCATCGAGTAGGACGAGACCGTCATCCCGAGCGAAGTGGAGCGCAGCGCCACGCAGTCGAGGGATCCCGTCGCGCATCCGTGAAGCACGGACTCTGCTTCGTCGCTGCACGGCAGCCCCGCGGGATCCCTCGACTGCGCCCCGCATCCGCGGGGCTCCGCTCGGGATGACTAACGGTAAATCTCGACGCTGATTTTTCCGCTCGCGTCGACCGAGCCGCGATACATCCCGGAAGTGTTGAACGGCATCGCCATGTTCCCCTGCCGATCGCGTGCGATCAGCCCGCCGGTGCCGCCGATTTTTCCTACCTCGTCGAGCGCCGCCTGCGCGGCGGCTTGCACGCTCATGCCTTTCTGCGCCATCAGGGCCGAGACCTCGTGCGCGACCGCGGCGCGGATGAAATATTCGCCGTCGCCGGTGCAGGAAACTCCGCAGGTCGCGTTGTCGGCGTAAGTCCCTGCGCCAATGATCGGTGAATCGCCGATCCGGCCGAATTCCTTGTTCGTCGTCCCGCCGGTCGAAGTGCCGGCGGCGAGATTGCCCGCCTGATCGAGCGCAACCGCGCCGACGGTGCCGTGTTTTTCCTTCTCGCTCGCTGAGCCGGCTCCGGCTTTCACTTTCTGCAGCGCCTGCCAGCGTTCGTCGGTGTAGAAATATTTCTGGTCGACAAAGGGCACACCCTGCTGCTTCGCAAACGCTTCCGCGCCGTCGCCATCGAGGAGGACGTGCGGCGATTTTTCCATGACCAGGCGCGCCAGCTGGATCGGATTGCGAATGTGCTTCACGCCCGCGACCGCGCCGGCCAGGCGCGCTTTGCCCTCCATGATCGAAGCGTCGAGTTCGTTCGTGCCTTCGTGGGTGAAGACCGCGCCTTTGCCGGCGTTAAAGAGCGGGTTGTCCTCGAGCACGCGAATGGCCGCTTCGACCGCGTCGAGGCTGCTCCCGCCTTTTTCGAGAACGGCGTAGCCCGTTCGCAACGCCGCTTCGAGCCCGGCGCGGTGCGCTGCCTCGTTCGCCGCGGTCATCTCGCCGCGCGTGATCGTGCCCGCGCCGCCGTGTATGACCATGCTGTATTTCATCACGTAATTTTTTTCCTGCGCGACGGCCTGGGATCCAACAAGGGACAGACCGCCGAGAGCACAAGTGCAAAGCGTTCGGAACATACTCGCTAATCGGATTGGTTCGTCGGGTCGCGCGCTTCCCTGCGGAGCAGTCGCGCTGGCACGGGGGGACGCTTTGCTCTGCGCAGCGTTTACCGCGTCTTGCCGCCCCAACGAACTGAGGCAACTTCCCTTTCGCTCATGCCGACCCGCGACCAAATCCATCCCTCGCCTAACGAAAGCCTGGCCCATGCCCCGGCCGACGTCGTTGCCGGCGTCGGGGCGAAAAGCCGGGACGCGCTTACGGAAATCGGGAGCATGTTCTGGTTCACGATCAATACCGTGAGCGAAACGCTCGACCGCCTCCGGCGCGGCAGGGTGCCTTTCCGCGCCGCGAGTTTTTTCCGCTACACCAATCGCGCCGGGGTCGGCTCGGTCCCGCTCGTCGCGATGGTTTCTTTTTTTCTTGGCCTCACGATGGCGCTGCTGACCGGTTATCAATTGCAACGCTTCGGCACAGAGCGGCTCGTGCCCGGGCTGGTCGCGATCGCGTTCACCCGCGAGCTCGGACCGCTCCTCACCTGGATCATGCTGGCGGCGCGGATCGGCGCTTCCTTCACTGCGGAGCTTGGCACGATGCAGGTCTCGGAGGAAGTGGAGGCGATCGAGGCGATGGGGATCGGGCCTCTCCGTTTTCTGGTCGCGCCGCGGATGCTCGCGCTCTTCGCCCTCATGCCCTGCCTGAGCGTGATCTCGAGCGCGGCCGCGATCTTCGCGACGGCGCTGATTTCGCGCGCCTATTTCAATATCGCCTTCGTCTATTTCCAGGATTTAGTGCTTCACGCGCTGCTCATTCGCGACATCATCACCGGCGTCCTGAAGAGTTTCATGTTCGGGCTTCTCATCGGCGCGATCGCCTGTTATCGCGGACTCTCGGTGAAGGGCGGCGCGGCCGGGGTCGGAACTTCCACCACCTCGAGCGTGGTCACCGCGATCACGGTTGTGATCGGTTTCGACACTGTTTTCAACATCGTCTACATCATCTTTTTCCCGTGAGCAGCGAGCCGCCCGACCACGTCCTCGAATTGCGCGACGTGCGCCTCGCGTTCCCGCAGAAGACGGTCCTGGACGGCGTTTCGCTCAAGGTCGAGCCGCTCGATCGCCTCGTCATCATGGGCCAAAGCGGGAGCGGCAAGAGCACGATCCTGCGCCTTATTCTCGGCATCCTCCCGCCGACCAGTGGCGAGATTTACTTCAAGCAGTTCGAAATCACGCGCCTGAAACGCCGCAAACTCCAGCAGGTGCGCGCACAGATCGGGATGGTCTATCAATACTCGGCGCTGCTCAGCTCGCGCAACGTCCGCGACAACATCGCCCTCCCGCTCGAAGAGTTGACGACCAAAACGACCGCCGAGATCGACCAGATCGTCGATGAAAAACTGGAGCTGGTCGGGATGATCGACTCGAAATTTCAAATGCCCTCGGAGCTCAGCGGCGGCATGCGCAAACGGATCAGCCTGGCCCGGGCACTCGTGATGGATCCCGAGCTGATCCTTTTCGACGAGCCCTCCGCCGGGCTCGACCCAGTCATCAGCTCGGTCATCGACGAGCTCATCATCAGCCTGAGCGAGCGCTCCCAGGTGACCTCGATTATTGTCACCCATGAGATGGAGAGCGCGTTCCGGATCGGCACGAGAATGGCTATGCTCTACCAAGGCAAGGTGATCGCCGATGCCCCGCCCGATGAATTCAAAAAATCCGCCCACCCTGTCGTTAGGCAATTCCTGAGCGGCAGCACCGAAGGCCCCATTCTGGAAGGAAGCAAAGATGCAGTTGCGACGAAATGAACTCCTGACCGGCGCGCTCGTGCTCGCCACCGTCGGGGTTCTCACTTTCATCCTCATCATCCTCGGCGCGCCCGGACTTTTCCGGCCGCTCGTGACCTATCGGCTTTATTTCGACAACGCCGCGGGGATCAAACTGGGCGCGCCTGTTCTCCTCGCCGGGCGCAAAGTCGGGCAGGTAAAATCGCTGAACTCGCCGGTCTCGCGCGACGAATCCGCGCATGCCCTCGAGGCTGCCGGCAATCTCGGCAGCGTCTCGCAGAACGGCGCACCCGGGACCGCTCCCCTGCCCCGCTTCGAGGTGCGAATCGACGTCGAGGTCGACCGGACCGCGCTCGTTTACCGGAACTCGACCGTGCGCCTGATGACCTTGGGATTGTTAGGCGAAACCGCGATCGACATCTCGGGCGGCAACGATCACGCGAAAAAAGCCGAGCCCGGCCAGGTCTTCGTCGGGAATCGGGTGCCCGATTTCTCCGAGGCGATCGCGAAGCTGCTCGGGATCGTCGGCCCGGTCGCGGCGGAGGCGAGCACGACCCTGAAGCAATTGCAGACCACGGCGGCGAACCTGAGCAAGATCACGGATGAAAACTCGCAGCTCACGCTCGCGCTCAGGCAGTTCAAGACTTTCGGCGAACATCTCAACCAAATCACCGGGGCGGACAGCGCGCTCCAGAAGTCGCTCACCAACGTCCGCGACATCAGCGAGCAGTTGCGCAAAGACAACAACCTCGAGGTCACGCTGGCGAATTTCCGGAAGTCTTCGGAGGAACTAAAATCCACCCTCGACTCGGTGCAGATGACCTTGAAGTCGGTCGGGCCCGATCTCGAGGCGACGATCAGCAACAAGAAGGATTTCACCGCAACCTTGCGCACGCAGCCGTGGCGGATCATCTGGCCGTCGACGAAAAAATATCCGGAAGCAGCCGGCGCGCCCGCGCCGACCAGGGTGCGGAGAGCGAAAAAGGTGTCATCCCGAGCGGAGTGAAGCGAAGCGGAACGTAGTCGAGGGATCCCGTGGAGCTTCCTTGAACCGCGGGGGCAGAAGAACGAGACGAACCGAAGCTTCACGGAAACCCGACGGGATCCTTCGACTCCGCTGCGCTT
>JBPCRH010000133.1:0-2540 GCA_050997075.1 Chthoniobacterales bacterium | reverse complement strand
GGCTACAACAACTGCGCGCGCCTAACGAATGAGCCAGCTCACCCACATCTCAAGCGATGGCAGCGCGCAGATGGTCGACGTTTCCGCGAAACCGGTGAGCCATCGCGAAGCCGTGGCCGCAGGGCGGATCGATCTTCAACCGGCGACGCTCGAGTTGATTGCCGATGACCGGATCGCGAAGGGCAACTTCTTCGCGACCGCGCGGCTCGCCGGGATTCAGGCGGCGAAGCAAACCGCGCAGCTCATTCCGCTTTGTCACACCCTCGGCCTGAGTCACGTGGAAGTTGGCCTAACGAGTGACGACCGCGGTGTCGTCGCCACCTGCACTGCGCGCACGACCGCGCAGACCGGGGTGGAAATGGAAGCGCTCACCGGCGTTTCAGTCGCGCTCCTCACGATCTACGACATGTGCAAAGCCGTCGATAAGACGATGCGCATCGGCGACGTGCATCTTGTCTCGAAGACGAAGAAGAGACAGGATTTACAGGATTAACAGGATGAAGAGAGGGTTCCACGGTAACGGCCTCTTCCTTTTCCCCAATCCTGTAAAATCCTGTTAATCCTGTCTAAAAAAATGCAAATCACCGTCGGCATCATCACCGTCTCCGATCGCGCGAGTGAAGGCGCTTACGAGGATCTGGGCGGCCCGGCTTTAAAAGAAGCGGCGCTCGCCAAAGGCTGGAACGTCCTCAGCGAAGCGATCGTGCCGGATGAGATCGAGCGCGTTCAGGAAACCATCCGCGCCTTCTCCGCGCAGGGCTGCGGCCTCATTCTCACCACCGGCGGGACCGGCATCGCCGCGCGCGACGTTACGCCCGAAGCGATCCGTGGTTTGATGCGCGTGGAGCTGCCCGGCTTCGGCGAAGTGATGCGCGCGGAGTCGATGAAGATCACGCCCAACGCCATCCTCTCGCGCAATCTCGCGGCCGTCTTCGGGCCGTCGCTCGTGATCGCGCTCCCCGGCAAACCGAGCGGCGCGGTTGAATGCCTCGGCTTCGTCGCGGGCGCGATCCCGCACGGCGTGGCCCTCGCGCAGCGCGTGCCGACTTCTTGTTAGGCGTTTTTTCTTGAATCCAAAACCCCTTTGGGCCGCATCCCAATGAAGCACCAAATATGAAAACCAAACTCCTTTTCTCTGGCCTTGCGCTCGTCGTCCTCTGCACCAGCGGTTGCGATCTCAAACGCCTGCGCGGCAACGGCAATGTCACCACCCAAACGCGGCCGGTGACGGATTTTTCGAAGCTCGACGCGGGCGGTTACTACGAGGTGGAATGGCACCCCGGCGCGCCCTCGCTCAGCATCAAGACGGACGAAAATCTCCTCGAGCACATCACCACGAAGGTCGTCGGCGACCGGTTAAAAATCGAGATGGAAGAACCGGTCGCGCCGACCGACGGAATCAAGGTGGTCGTGACCAGTCCATCGTTAGGCACGGCGGAACTGAGCGGCGCGGTCGAGTTTACCGCCGCGTCGTTGAGCGGGGAAAAGTTCGTCCTCCAGACGAGCGGGGCGACGAAGGTGACGTTGAGCGGGCAGGTCAACCGGCTCCTCGCGGACCTGACCGGCGCGAGCAAACTCGAGGCCGGGGAGCTGCGCGCGAACGACGTCGAGCTCTCCGTCACCGGCGCGGGCAAGGCGAACGTGACCGCGTCGAATTCCCTGCGCGCGGCGATCACCGGCGCGGGGAAAGTGCTCTACGGCGGCCAGCCGAAAACGGTGGAGAAGAGGGTCACCGGCGCGGGCAAGATCGAGCCGCGCGACGCGCAGTAGCGGCGTCGTTGGTAGACGCTTCCTGTAGACGTCTCTCTCTGAGAGGCGCGGGGCTGATGCCCGCTGTCATATTTACCTCCGCGCTTCGCGGAGCGAAGCGTCTACAGTGGCACGGGCGTCGATGCCGCTGCCAAGGTTGCCTCCCGCGCTTCGCAGAGCGAAGCGTCTACAGGCATGCCGGCGCCTTCTTCCTTCCACCTCTTCGGCCCGGCGCATCTGGTCGTGATCGGCCTGACGGTCGCCATTCCGCTCGGGCTCGGGCTGGCCGTGCGCCTAACGAACTCGCGCCGGATCGATCGCGCGGTCGCGGTTTGTCTCGCGCTTCTCCTCCTCGCCAACTACCTCGGCTACGCCGGTTACCTGCTGCAACGCGGCGAGCTCGTCTGGCAGCAGGCGCTGCCCTTCCAGCTCTGCGACTGGGCGATGGTGACGGTGATCGTCGCGCTCCTGACCGCGCGACGGAGCTGGAGCGAGGTCTCGTATTTCTGGGGAATTGGCGGGACGTTTCAGGCGATTCTCACCCCCAATCTGCCGGTCGGTTTTCCGAGCATTCGCTTCCTCAGCTTCTTCGTCGGGCACTGCGGGATCGTCGCGGGCGTGATCTATCTGCTCGTGGCCCGGCGTTTCCGGCCATCGTTAGGCTCGGTCTGGCGGCCGCTCGCCTGGTCGGAGCTTTACCTCGCCGCGACTCTGCTCGTAGATCACCTGACGACGGTGAACTACGGCTTCCTTCTCCATAAGCCCGCGGCTCCTTCCATCCTCGACTACCT
>JBPCRH010000194.1:0-4135 GCA_050997075.1 Chthoniobacterales bacterium | reverse complement strand
AAGGTCGCGGTGCAACATCACTGGGCCCACGTTGCCTCGTGCATGGCCGAGAACGATCTCACTCCACCGCTTCTCGGCGTGGCTTGGGACGGCACCGGTTTCGGACTCGACGGCACGATTTGGGGCGGCGAATTCTTTCTGGTGGAAGCGGAATCCTGCCGCCGGTATGCGCACTTCCGCACCTTTCTCCTCCCGGGCGGTGAAGCCGCCGTGCGCGAGCCGCGGCGGAGCGCGCTCGGATTGCTCTACGCTGTTTTCGGCGATGAAATCTGGGAGCAGAACGATCTTCTCGCCGGCTTTGAAACGGCGGAGCGGAAACTGCTCCGCCGCATGCTCGGGCAACGCATTAATTCCCCCGCGACTTCCAGCGTCGGCCGCCTCTTCGACGGTTGCGCGGCGCTCGCTGGTCTTCGTGAGCGCACCAACTTCGAGGGCCAGGCCGCGATGGAACTGGAGTTCGCCCTCGAGGAGGGCGTCGAGGAAAGCTATCCCTTTTCGTTAGGCGACGAAGCGCCCTTCGTGATCGACTGGGAATCGGCGGTGCGCGCGATCGTCGCCGATCGGCGCCAGCAAACGAGCGCGGGCCGGATGGCAGCGCGCTTTCACAACTTCCTCGCCGACGTCGTCGTCGCGCTCGCGCAACGCGCCGGGCAAACGAACGTCGCCCTGAGCGGCGGCTGTTTTCAAAACCGTTACCTCACTGAGCGCGTCGTCGCGCAGTTGCGCACGAAGGGCTTCGAACCCTTCTGGCACCAGCGCGTTCCGCCTAACGATGGCGGGATTGCGCTCGGCCAGATTTATCTCGCGGGGAGTCCGCTTCGGGAATTGAAAACCCTTTCCTGACGAATCCGGCGCGAGGTGATAGAGTTGCAGAGCGGTAAGGGGGAAATGATATGTGCCTAGCGATTCCTGGAAAGCTCACTGAGATCACGACTGACGCCAACGGCGTGCGCATGGGTAAAGCCAATTTCGGCGGGATCGTGAAACAGGTCTGCCTCGAATACACCCCTGAGGTCGAGATGGGCGATTACGTCCTCGTGCACGTGGGATTTGCCCTGAGCAAAGTCGACGAAGCCGAAGCCGCCCGGACCTACAAAGCGCTCGAGCAAATGCAGCAACTGGGCGAGCTCGACACGCCCGATGTGCCCGATGAAGACGAGAACGTCCTTCCAGGTCATCCCGAGCGGAGCGAAGCGCAGTCGAGGGATCCCGCGGATCCTCCTGGCAGCGCCGTAGCAATCAAGAACGTCTTAGAAACTCCGCGGGATTCTTCGACTCCGTTCCGCTCCGCCGCACTCCGCTCAGAATGACAGAGGCAGCCGCATGAAATATCTCGACGAATATCGCGACGAAGGATTGGCGAAAGGCATCGTCGACGAGATTCGCCGCATCGTCACCAAGCCGTGGGTGTTGATGGAAGTGTGCGGCGGGCAGACGCACTCGATCGTGAAATATGGGATCGATCGTTTACTGCCCAAGGAGATCGAACTCGTCCATGGCCCGGGCTGTCCGGTCTGCGTCACCTCGCTCGAGATGATCGACAAAGCGCTCGAGATCGCCCGCCAGCCCGACGTGATCTTTTGCTCCTTCGGCGACATGCTCCGCGTCCCCGGGTCGGAGTGCGACCTGCTCATTTTAAAATCGCGCGGCTCCGATGTGCGCGTCGTCTATTCGCCGATCGATTGTCTGAAAATCGCGCGCGCGAATCCGGAGAAAAAGGTCGTCTTCTTCGCGATCGGTTTTGAGACGACCGCGCCCGGAAACGCGATGGCTGTCTGGCAGGCGCACCAGCAGGGGATCAAGAATTTTTCCGTGCTCGTTTCGCATGTGCTCGTGCCGCCGGCGATGGCGTCGATCCTGCAATCGCCGCTCAATCGCGTGCAGGGTTTTCTCGGGCCCGGCCATGTCTGCACGGTCATGGGTTACCGCGAATACGAGCCGATCGCGGAGCGTTATCAGGTTCCGATCGTCATCACCGGTTTCGAGCCGATCGATATTTTGGAGGGAACCCTCATGACCGTCCGGCAGCTCGAAGCGGGCGAAGCGAAGGTCGAAAACCAATATCCGCGCGTGGTCAACCGCGAAGGAAATCGGGTTGCGCAGGATTTGGTGAACAAGGTTTTCGAAGTCGGCGATCGCAAGTGGCGGGGTGTCGGCTCGATTCCGAAGAGCGGTTACAAACTGCGCTACGAAATGCGCGACCACGACGCGGAACGGATCTTCGACGTGCGTGAGATCGACACGAAAGAGCCGGAGATTTGCATCAGCGGCCTCGTCCTGCGCGGCGTGAAAAAGCCGCACGATTGTCCGGCTTTCGGCACGCTCTGTAATCCGGAGCATCCGTTAGGCGCGACCATGGTTTCGGCGGAAGGCGCCTGCGCGGCCTACTACGCCTACGGCCGGCATTTGCAGGAACCGTCGCTCGCGCAGGCGAGCTGAGTTATGCCTGAGACGGCCGAGACGATTAGCGATCGGCTGACCGAACCGTTTCGCGAGAAAGTCATCCGCAAATCGGCGGAGAGCATGGAGACGAACGGGAAGTTCTTCAGGCAATATGCGGATTCCTTCGACGAGATGTCGCGCGCGCTCGCGGCACGTTTTCAGAAGGGCGGCCGTCTTTTCGTGATGGGCAATGGCGGGAGTCTGTGCGACGCGCTCCACATCGCGGTCGAGTTCAACCACCCGATCATTGAAAAGCGTCTCGCCTTTCCCGCGATACCGCTCATGACCGATATCGCGACCATGACCGCGATCAGCAATGACCTCGATTTCACGCGCGTCTACGTGAACCAGCTCCGGCTTCACGCCACGCCTAACGACATCGCGATGGTCTTCAGCAGCAGCGGAAAATCACCGAACCTGATCTACGCGCTCGAGACCGCGCGCGAAATGAAAATGCTGACGATCGCTTTCTCCGGCAAAGACGGCGGGCGCTTCCCCAACGTCTCGGATTACTGCTACATCGTTCCTTCCTACAGCATTCACCGGATCCAGGAAGCGCACGCGACCGCGGTGCATATTATTTGGGATTTGGTGCACATCGCGTTAGGTGCGGAGGATGTGACCTGACGGAATGACGAAGCCCGAAGCGCGAAGGACGAAACAATGACCAAGCCCGAAGGACGAATCTCGACTCGTCATTCGTCATTGATTCGGGCTTCGTCGTTCGGGTTTCGTCCTTAGACTCAAGGCGTGGATCAAGCGACTGACACTCTTCTCACCTCGAGCTGCCCGATCCCGATCAGCGATTACGAAGAAATCGTGCTCGCGCATGGCAGCGGCGGGCGCCTAAGTCATCAGCTCATCTCGAAAATCATCGCGCCGCAGTTCCATAACGAACTGCTCGCGCCGATGCATGACGGCGCCATCTTTTCGTTAGGCAACGAGCGCCTCGCTTTCAGCACCGATTCCTATGTCGTGAGCCCGATTTTTTTCCCCGGCGGCGACATCGGGAAACTCGCGATTCACGGGACCGTCAACGACCTCGCGATGTGCGGCGCGCGACCGCGTTATCTCTCGGTTGGTTTCATTCTCGAGGAGGGTCTGCCGATGGATTCGTTCTGGCGGATCGTGCAATCGATGCGCGCCGCGGCGGACGAGGCGGGCGTGCAGCTTGTAACCGGAGATACCAAGGTCGTCGACCGCGGGAAGGCCGACCAGATATTCATCAACACCGCTGGGATCGGCGTCATTCCGACCGGCGTAAATATTCAACCGACCCGCGCTGCGGTCGGCGACAAAATTTTAATCAGCGGTGCGATCGCGGTGCACGGGATCGCGATCATGTCGGTCCGAGAAGGGTTGGAATTCGAGACCGAAATCGCGAGCGACACCGCGGCGTTGCATGGCCTCGTGCAGGCGCTCCTCGAAGCCTGTCCGGACGTGCATGTCCTGCGCGATCCCACGCGCGGTGGCGTCACCAGTTCGGTTACGGAAATCGCACAGTCAGCCCATGTTGGGGTGGAACTGCAGGAAGCGGCCATACCGATCAGTGAGGAAGTACAAGGCGCCTGCGAGATTCTGGGGCTCGATCCGCTCTACGTGGCGAACGAAGGCAAGCTGCTTGCGGTGGTCTCGCCGGGGGATGCGGAGGCCGCGCTCGCGACCATGCGCGCTCATTCGTTAGGCCAGGAAG
>JBPCRH010000120.1:0-5088 GCA_050997075.1 Chthoniobacterales bacterium | reverse complement strand
CGTAGGTCGGGAGTTCATAGACATCCATCACTGGCGCCGTCGTCCAGGCGCCGAGTGGTACGTTGGTGATCACCGGATGAAGCGGATGCCCAGACCATGTCCCGGGGAAAAAATTCCGCAGCTTTTCGCCGAACGGCACGCCCTTTAGAAAGAGTGTATCGGCCACGGCTCCGAGCACTTTCTCAACCGGTTCGAGCCATTCCTGACGACTGATGAAATCTCCGAGTTTGTCCATGCCTCGGAATCGCAGACCGGCGCGTGCGTGGCTCCCGCTTTCGGGAAGTCCGCCTTGCCCGGCGCAAACGATTCTTCCTTCATGAATGCCGATGAAGTTCCGCCAGGAAACCCGCCCCCCGCCACGCTCAACCCCGAGAAGAATCCCGATGACTGGACGACCGGCGGCGAAGTCATGACCGGGCCGCAGCGCTCTTATTTGCAAACGCTCTGCCGCGAAGCCGGGGTGGAGTTTGATGAGAAGCTGACGAAAGCGGAAGCCTCGAAGAAGATCGATCAGCTCAAGCAGAAAACGGGGCGAGGCGAGAATGCCGCTGGCGGAAGCGCCTCAGGTGGAACGGCCTCCAGCTAATGGGGGCTTCGGTAAGAGCGTTTCCGGCGGAGCGTCTCACGGCAAGTGCGTCTCCGGAAAGCTAGACTCGGCACAAACCATTCTCCGGGCGATCCCTCCTCCACGAAAACCGTCCTCCTGAGCGAAGCGGAGGATCTCTGACTCTTCCGTAGCGTGGTGAAGCAGTCAGAGATCCTTCGCGGTGCTCAGGATGACAGGTCGGTGCAGATGACAGGCGTTGCACCCGCCCCGCATCGCGCTGAATCTTTCGTCCCGTGATTCCGCACGACAAGCTTTTCATTCCCGGCCCGGTCGAGGTTTCCGAGAAAACGCTCGCAGCTTTTGCGCGGCCGATGATCGGCCACCGCGGCGTCGCGTTTCAGGAACTCTACGCGCGGATCAACCCGCGCTTGCAGGAGCTCTTCGGGACAAAACAGCCGGTTTTTCTCTCGACGTCCTCGGCCTGGGGCGTGATGGAAGCGTCGCTTCGCAATCTCGTGAGGCACCGCGTTCTCTGCTGCATGGGCGGCGCGTTCTCCGACAAGTGGCTCGACGTCGCGCGACGCTGCGGGAAGGAAGCCGAAGCCTTGCAGGTGGAGTGGGGAAAACCGATCGAGTCGGCTGCACTCGAGGCGAAACTCGCCGGTGGCGACTTCGACGCCGTTACCCTCATTCACAACGAGACCTCGACCGGGGTGATGAACCCGCTCGCGGAGATCTGTGAGGTCGTGCGCAAGTTTCCCGAGGTCGCGTTCATCGTCGATTCGGTTTCGTCCTTCTCGGCGATGTCGATCCCGATGAACTCGTTAGGCATCGATGTCCTCCTGACCGGCTCGCAGAAAGCGCTCGCGCTCCCGCCGGGGTTTGCGCTTTTTAGTGCTTCGGAAAAGGCCTTCGCGCGCGCTGAGGCAATAAAAGATCACGATTATCACTTCGATTTTCTCGAGTTCCGGAAACAGCAGGAAGGCGACATGACGCCGACGACGCCGAGCGTCGGGCACATCCACGCGCTCGAGTCGCAGCTCGACAACTTCTTCGCCGAAGGTCTCGCGCAGCGCTATGCCCGCCATGCGCGCACGAACGCGCTCGTGCACGACTGGGTACGGGCGCGCGGGTTCGAGTTTTTTGCGCCGGAAGGGTATCGCTCGGTCACGCTCACCTGTGTGCGAAACAACCGCGAGATCGACGTCGCCAGCCTAACGAAAAGCCTGCGCGAGAAGCATCACCTCGTGATCGACGGCGGCTACGGGAAGATCAAAGGCAAGACCTTTGGTCCCTCAAACATGGGCAATGAAACCGAAGAGACCGTGGGGCACCTGCTGCGTTGCCTCGACGATTGTCTCTAGCCCGCCGTCATTCTGAGCGCAGCGCAGCGGAGTCGAAGAATCCCGTTGGGCTGCTGAGAAGCTCCGGCTCGAGGAGGTCCCGCACCAAGGCTGAAGGGAAGCCCGGCGGGATCCCTCGGCTTCGCTCGGGATGACAGCGGGTTCCGCGCGTTCGGCAGGCGCCCATCGGTGCCTCGATTGACCCACCATACCCGCGCCCGCATAGTGCGCCCTTCATGTCGATCGAGCTGACCCGCAACTTCTGCATCATCGCGCACATCGATCACGGCAAGACCACTTTGTCGGATCGTTTGCTCGAGATGACGGGCACGATTCAGCAGCGCGAGAAACAGGATCAGCTCCTCGATTCGATGGACCTCGAACGCGAGCGCGGGATCACGATCAAGGCGCACCCGGTCGCGATGCGTTACACCGCGAAGAACGGCAAGGAATACGCGCTCAACCTTTCCGACACACCCGGGCACGTCGATTTCGCCTATGAAGTTTCGCGCTCGCTCGCGGCCTGCGAAGGCGCGTTGTTAATCATCGACGCGGCGCAGGGCGTGGAAGCGCAGACCGTCGCAAACGTGCATCTCGCGCACAAACAGGGCCTCACGATCGTCCCGGTGATCAACAAGATCGACCTGCCGAACGCCGACCTCCCGAGCGTGCATCGGCAGCTCGAGGAAATCCTCGCCATCCCAGCCGAGGAAGCGATCGATTGCAGCGCGAAGATGGGCGTCGGGATCGAGGAGATTCTGGAAGCGGTGGTCCATCGCATCCCGCCGCCGCCGAGGCCAACGGACGACATCCTGCGCGCGCTCGTCTTCGACTCGGTCTTCGATATCTACCGCGGCGTGGTCGCCTATGTGCGCGTCTTTTCCGGCCAGGTGAAGGCCGATCAGCAGATCAAGGTGATGAGCACCGACACGCGTTACGAAGTAAAAGAAGTCGGCGTTTTCACTCCAAAGATGAACGCGCAGCCGACCCTGAACGACGGCGACATCGGCTACATCATCGCGAACATCAAAACGACTTCGGAGCTGAAAATCGGCGACACGATTACCGATCTGCGCCATCCCTCGAAGGAGCCGCTGCCCGGTTTCCAAGAGATCCACCCAATGGTCTTCAGCGGGATCTACCCGATCAACACCGCCGATTTCGAGCACCTAAAAGCGGCGATCAGCAAGCTGCAGATGAACGACTCCGCCTTCGTCTTCCAGCCGGAGAGCTCGGTCGCGCTCGGCTTCGGTTATCGCTGCGGCTTTCTCGGGTTGCTCCACATGGAGATCATCCAGGAGCGGCTCCGGCGCGAGTACAACATGGATATCATCGCGACCTCGCCGAGCGTGATCTACGAAGTCGTGACCACGCGCGGCGACGTCATCGCGGTCGATAACCCCGCGCACCTCCCCGACCCGAGCGTGATCGAGGAAATCCGCGAGCCGATCGTGCGCGCCTACATTCTTTGCCCTAACGAATCGATCGGCGACATCCTCCAGCTCATCATGGACAAGCGCGGAACGATGGATCACACCGAGTCGCTCGACACCAAGCGCGTGATGCTCCATTGCGAGCTGCCGCTGAACGAAATCCTGGTGGATTTCAACGACAAGATTAAGAGCATCAGCCGCGGCTACGCCTCGATGGATTACGAGCACGCCGGTTATCGCGCGGCGAAACTGGTGAAGCTCGATATTTTAGTGAACGGCGAGCCGGTCGACGCTTTCTCGACCATCGTGCATCGCGATCGGGCGGAGCCGCGCGGACGCCAGCTCGCCTCGAAGTTGAAGGAAGTGATCCCGAGCCAGCTCTACCAGGTCGCGATCCAGGCGGCGATCGGCGGCAAAATTATCGCACGCGAATCGATCTCGGCCCTGCGCAAAAACGTGACCGCAAAATGCTACGGCGGCGACATCTCGCGGAAACGGAAGCTGCTCGAGAAGCAGAAGGAAGGGAAAAAGCGGATGAAGAGCATCGGGAAAATCAACATCCCGCAGGAAGCGTTCATCCAGGTGCTGAGGTCGCAATGAGGCGAGGGCGGCTCTGCTAGACGCTCTTCTGTAGACGCCTCCCTCTGGGAGGCGCGGGGGAGGGCTCCGGCAGCCCGCGAGCCGTCATCCCGCGCTTCGCCGAGCGAAGCGTCGAAAACGCGCCGCGATGTCATCCCGAGCGGAGCGCAGCGGAGCCGAGGGATCCCGGGGGGTTTCTGAGAAGCTGCCGCAGCAGAACTTGAGCGGCGCTTACCGAAGCAGGCAGATGCTTTCCCGCAACTCCACGGGATTCTTCGACTCCGTTCCGCTGCGCTTCACTTCGCTCAGGATGACACGGGTGGCGGTCTCCGTTGGCGTGCGCTGGCCCGAACATCGGAGTTTGCAAACGCCATTCCTCAGCTAGCGTTCGCCGCATGTTCGAGCCGCGCTACATCAAGCACAGCCATCTTCTCGTTAGGCACGCGGAGAAGCTGGTGCGTTATCGCCGCGACGTCCTGGGCGCGGGCACAATCGCAGAACTGCGCACGCAGAGCGACCGGGTGCGCGCGGCGATGAAGGCGCGCGACAAGCTAACGACAATCGCGGAATCCGAAAAACTCGACGCCCTCCTGACCGAGCACCTCCCGCCGCATCGCGATGCGGTCTGGCGCGAGAACGTCGAGGTCATCCTCGTCGCGCTCGTCGTCGCGATTGGGATTCGCTCCTATTTCCTCCAGCCCTTCAAGATCCCGACCGGATCGATGCAGCCGACGCTAAACGGCATCATCGGCCACCCGATGACGACGCCCGCGCCGACTATTCTGCAGCGCGCCTTCGAATTCGTCGCACTCGGTCGCAACTACATCGACGTAGTTTCGCGCGAGGAAGACACCGTCCAGAGCATTTCGTCGAAGAAGTTCCTCTTTTTCTTCACCCTCTCGCAGATTCAATGTCTCCGGCAGTCCTGCACCGTTTACGCGCCGCCGGAGATTCTGCAGCAGGACTTCAAGGTTTATCCCGGCAACGTTTACCATTCCGGCGGCGTGATCGCGCGCGGGGCGGTCGACACCGGCGACCAGGTTTTTGTCGACAAGTTCAGTTTCAACTTCATTCATCCGCCGCGCGGCGATGTCTTTGTCTTTCGGACGAATCACATCCTCGGGATCCGCGAAGATCCGCAGGCGGGGGCGCCGTATTTCATCAAGCGCCTGACCGGCACGCCCGG
>JBPCRH010000108.1:0-11740 GCA_050997075.1 Chthoniobacterales bacterium | reverse complement strand
CTGTGTTTACGTCCTCGTCACCCGGATGACGCTCGACAGCGAGGTGCTCAATTTGCTCCCCGGCAAGTTCTCTTCCGTCCAGGGCCTGAAGGTTTACAACAACGACTTCGCGCAGACGCGTGAGCTCACTTTCGCCCTCGTTTCGAAACCGGAGGACACCGACAAGCTCGAGGAGTTCGCGCCGACTTTTGTGGAACGTCTCCGAGCGCAGCCGTGGGTCACGCGGGTGCTCGGCGGCTCGCCGATGGAGACGCCCGAAGGCATGCACGACCTCCAGGGACTGGCCGTGCCGCTCTTGCTCAATCTCGAGCCCGCGGCCTTCGCCGAGACGATGGCGGTGTTGCAGCCGGAGAAATTGCAGGCGCGGCTCCAGCGCTTGCACGGCGAGATCGAGGCCGGCTCGCCGCGGCCTGAGTTTGAGCTCGGGCTCGATCCGTTAGGAGTGGTCGCGCCGGCACTAAAACCGTTCGCCGGGAATGCCAGGCTGCAGGAGGGCGAGCCGCTGATGTCGCCCGATCGCACGTTGCGGATTTTCCTCGTCGTCACGAACCAGGAATCGCTCGACGCCTTCGCCTGCCAGGCGTTGATGGAAAAGGTGAACGCTTTCCGCAAAGCCGCCGCGAAAGGCAGGGACGGCGGCGGGCCGCTCGAGGTGCTCGTGACCGGACGCTCCGCTTATGTCGCGGAGATTTCCCTAAGCATGCGGCATGACATCGTCGTCACCCTGCTCGGCTCGATTCTGCTCGTCGGCGCGGTCTTTTTCGTAGGCTTCCGGCGCTGGTTGCCATTGTTAGGCATGGGCTTCTCGCTCCTGCTTTGCTGCCTCGTCGCCCTCGCCGTCGGGCTGCTGATTTTCGGCGAGCTCAACATGGTCACGATCGGCATGTGCGCCATCCTCATCGGGCTCGGGGTCGACTTCGCGATCCTGATCTACGGCCGCTATCAACAGGCGCGGAATGAAGGCAGCGCGCATGCGCCCGCGGTCGCGGAAGCGGTTTCGAAACTCGGGCGTGCCATCTTTTTTGGTGCGCTCACGACCTCGGTTGGGTTCCTCGCCTTATTGTTAGGCGGCGCCGCTGGCTTCACTCAGCTCGGCGTGCTCATCGCCATCGGGATTCTGGTCGCCGGGCTTTTCATGACCAGCGTCTTCTTCCTTTTCATTCGCGAACGTTCCGACCCGCTGCGGCACGACTGGATCCTCGCGCTCGTTCGGCTCTATGTCCGCCGGATGCTCGGGGCGCCCGCCATTATCCTCTGGATCGCGGTGCCGGTTTTGCTCGGCCTTTTCGCCGTCGCCCTCATCCCGCAGATCCCACTCGCCTTCGACGCGAGCACTAAATCGATGGAGCCGAAAAAGAGCGACGCCGGCTACGCGCTCAACACCATCATGACGAAAATGCCGACGCGCTGGGAGCCGGTAATCGGGATCGTGCGCGCGGGCGATGCGGAGCAGCTGCACGACCGTTGGCAGAAAGTCGACGCGCATTGGCGCGACCTGCAAAGGGCCGATGCGATCAAGGATTACTCGACGCCGGCCGCCCTCGCGCTCTCGCCGAAGTTGATGGAGAAAAACCAGCAGCGTCTCCAGACGATCGACTTCGCCGCGGCTCGCCAAGCCCTCGAAACGGCGATCGCACAGGAAGGTTTTAGTCGCGCGACTTTCGAGCCGGGCTTCGCCTTGCTCGATCAACTCCAGGCCGTCGGCCGCGGCACGCAGGCAATCCCGGATTGGCGCAAACAACTGCCCGTGACCTCGAGCTGGTGGTTTTTAGTGGATCGCTACTTCGCCGCCGATCCGCTCCTCACGGTTGGTTTCGCGACCACGAACAAACCGGTCGAGACCCACGAGCAAAAGGTAAAGCTCACCGAAATCCTCCCGGTCGCCGGCGTGCCGATGACGCTTTCCGGCTGGAGTTTTACCCTCACCGATCTGCTCCCGTGGTCGCATCACCAGCTCATCCTGATCAGCGCGCTGATGGCGTTCTTCGACGCCTCGCTCCTCGCCGTTCTCTACCGCGATTTGCGTTTGTGGCTTATCCAGATCGCGACCCTCATCCTCGCCGTCGGCGCGATGATCGCGACGATGAAGCTCGCGAACATCCCGCTCAATCTGCTCAACGTCCTCGCCTTCCGCCTCGTCCTCGCGATCGGCGTCGACTACGGCATTTACGTCCTCCTCGTCTGGCAGAAGGCGCGCGAAGTGGAGCACGACGTCGCCGGCGTTTTGAAACCGGTCGCGCTCGCCGGTCTTACTGCGATCGCCGGTTTTGGTTCGCTGGGCTTCGCCAATAATCCAACCCTGAGCGGCCTCGGCATCGCCTGCGCGATCGGTCTCGCCTGGAGCCTGCTCGCCACGATTTTCTTCACCCTGCCCGCGGCTGCGATCGCGGAGCCGAAGCGGGATGAATTCGGAAGCCAGAAAACCAGAAAAGAGACATGAACCGGTCGCTACTTTCCCCTTTCTGGCTTCCTGGTTTCCAAATTATCTTTTCCGAATAGTTCTCGGCCAAACCTTGTCCTACAAAGCAATCATGATCTCCAAGCTTGCCTTCTTTTCTTTACTCCTGATCGGTTCCCTCAACCTCGTTTCTGCCGAGCCGCTCGCGCCGAACGAAGTCAAAGGCCTCCTCGAAAAGATTCGCGCGAAACGCGCCGGTGCGCCGCAGGTGCAGGCCGATTTCGAGGAACTAAAAGATGTGCACCTGATGAACAAACCGATCAGCAGCAAGGGCAAGGTCTGGTTCCAGGAGCCGAATAAATTCCGGCGCGAAGTGGAGGGCAGCGCGCCGAGCATCACCGTGAGCGACGGCAGCGTGCTCTGGATTTACTACCCGAAATTCCAATCGGCCGAGAAGTATTCGTTAGGCAAACACTCCCCGCTCGATGCCGGCATCGCCGCCCTCACCGCCGCGCTCAACCTCCAGGACGTCGAGCGCAGCTACCACATCACCGGGAGCAAGGAAGGCGACGGCTTCACTCTCCTCCTCGCGCCGCGCAACCCTTCGCTCAAGCGCCTGCTCAAGACCTTCGAGCTCCACCTCAACGCCGCGCTCCAAGTGCAGCGGACCGAGATGGTGCAGCCGAATGGCGACCGTATCGTCACCACCTACCGGAACGAATCGCGCGCGCCGTTGCCGGCTTCGACTTTCGCGTTCACCCCGCCCGCCGGGACGAACGTGACCACGCCGCTCGGTCGTTAGGCAAGAATGAAGCCGCCCGCGAAAGCCTACGTCTGGGAAGAAGCGGGCGAAGAGTGGTCGGTGCCGTGGGGCGGTTCCGCGCCGCAATGGCACGGCAGCATCCTCCCGCGCATCGCCGACTGGTTGCCGGCCGGCGTCATGCTTGAAATCGCCCCGGGGTTCGGGCGCTGGACGCATTATCTCCAGGCACATTGCGAGCAGCTCGTGCTCGTCGATCTGAGCGCGACTTGTATCGAGGCCTGCCAGCAGCGGTTCGCGGAGAAATCGAACTTTAGCTTCCACGTCAACGACGGGAAGTCGCTCGCGATGGTCGACGACGACTCGGTGGATTTCGTCTTTAGCTTCGACTCGTTAGTCCATGCGCCTCGCCCGGCGATCGAGGCGTATCTCAAGCAGCTCGGCCGGAAACTAAAACCCGACGGCGTCGGATTTTTTCATCACTCTAATCTCGCCGAGAGCGCGGGCGTCGCGCGCCGCATCCTGCCCGCGCGGGCGACGAGGCGGCTGGTGAAATGGCGTGTCGCCGAATCGGTCCACTCGCGCGTGCCGGACATGTCCGCCGAGATTTTCCGCGACCTCTGCGCGCAATCCGGACTCGTCTGCATTCGCCAGGAGACGGTCAACTGGCGCGGTCGCCGCCTGCTCGATTGCCTTTCCACCTTTGTCCGCGCGGGCTCGAAATGGGAAAGCCCGTTGAGCTTCTGGCGGAATCCGGAGTTCATGCGCGAGGCCGAGCTCATCCGGCAGCGCGCCCAGACTTACCCGGCCGCGCGCGCGACCTGACGCGGGCAAGAGAGACTTGCCATCCGGCTGACCGCGGGAACAGTCCCCGCTTTCGCGATGCTTACCGTTTCCCAGGTTTCCAAATCTTTCGCCGGGCGCGTCCTCTTTGAGGACGTCTCGCTCCAGGTGAATCGCGGCGATCGCCTCGGTTTGGTCGGCCCGAATGGCGCGGGTAAGTCGACGCTTTTCTCGCTCCTGCTCGGCGAAGCGTCGCCGGATGCGGGGAGGGTTTCGCTCGAGAAAAACATCACGATCGGTTTTCTCCCGCAGGAAACCGCGGCCGCTGGCGAGGAGTCGGTCCTCGAGCTCGCCTGCGGCAAATCGCACGCGGAACTCGAAGCGGAACACGACTGGGAGATCGAGCCGAAGGCGAAGAAGATTCTCGCCGGGCTCGCTTTCCGCGAGGCCGATTTCGACCGGCCGGCGCGCGCGCTCAGCGGCGGCTGGATCATGCGCGCGCATCTCGCGCGTCTGCTCGTGCTCGAGCCCGATCTGCTTCTGCTCGACGAGCCGACCAACCACCTCGATCTCGACTCGTTAGGCTGGTTTCAGGATTACCTGAAGAATTATCCGGGCGCGATCCTCATGATCTCGCACGATCGCGAGTTCCTGAACGCACTCGTCGGCAGCATCGTCGAGATCGCGCACGCGAAGCTGAACCGTTATCGCGGGAACTGGGACAGCTACGTGGAGCAGAGAGCCGCGCGCGAGGAGCAGCAGCTCGCGGCCTACAAAAACCAGCAGAAAGAGATCGCGTCGCTCCAACTCTTCGCCGACCGCTTCCGGGCGAAGGCGAGCAAGGCGTCGCAGGCGCAGAGCAAACTCAAGCAGATCGATCGGATGGAAAAAATCGCCGCGCCAACCGCGCAGGCGAGGACGATCAAGTTCCGTTTTCCGCAGCCGCCGCGGAGTGGTTTGCGCGCGATCACGCTGAAGAATGTGCGCCATGCCTACGACTCGCTGGTGGTTTATGAGGCACTAAACTTCGAAGCCGAGCGCGGACAAAAGACTGTGCTCGTAGGCCCGAACGGCGCTGGCAAGTCCACCCTGCTAAAACTCCTCGCGGGCGTGCTCCCGGTGCAGCAGGGCGAGCGCGAGCTCGGGCACAACGTGCGCGTCGGCTATTTCTCGCAGCATCGCGTGGAGATGCTCAATGTCGGCCACACTGTGCTCGAGACGGTGCTCGACACGCCGGAGCCGGTCTCGGAACAAACCGCGCGGACTGTTCTTGGCTCTTTTCTTTTTAAAGGTGACGATGTTTTCAAAACCGTCGGCGTCCTCAGCGGCGGCGAAAAATCCCGGCTCGCGCTCGTCAAAATTCTGCTCTATCCGCCGAACCTGCTCCTCATGGACGAGCCGACGACGCACCTCGATGTCGGCTCGATCGACGCGCTCATTGGCGCGCTCGAGCAGTACGAAGGCACGCTCATTTTCATCAGCCACGACGTGCATTTCATCCGCGCGATCGCGCGCAGCGTGCTCCACATCAACGCCGGGCAGCTCACGCCCTACGCGGGCGACTACCAATATTATCTCGACAAATCGCAGGCCACGAATGCGCGCGCCGCGCTCACCGCCGGCGGCAGCAGCGGCCTAACGAACGCACAACCAAAAGCGCTGCCGCCCTCCGCGAGCGAACGCCCGGCGCTGGGTTTGCGGGAAGTAAAACAGCAACGCCGCGCTGAGGCGGAAGAACGCAAGGCGCTGGCCAAGGTCCGCCGCGAACAGGAGAAGCGTGCGCAGGAACTCGAGATGCAAATCGCGACTCTCGAAGGCCGGCAGAAAGAACTCACCACCGAGCTCGAAGATTCCGCCGCCTACGAAGCGGGCGGCCGCGCGACTGCGATCAACCGCGAGTTCGCCGCCGTTTCAAGCGAGCTGACGCGGTTGACCACGGAGTGGGAACAGGCGACGGCCTCGCTGGAACCAGCCTAGCGCGGCAGGAGCGGAGATCAGTAAAGGAGACGGCTAAGTCCGACGCGGCCCGACGGATAACGTCGAGCTTCCGTTCTTCCGAGGGCATTGACGGTCACTTGGTTAAAATCAGGGATAACCGATCAATTGACCCCGGCCGCGGATCCCAGCCCGTCAACCCTCGCCGTAATCCTAGAAATGAGATTAACCGCCCCCGGTGAATTTCGGAAGTTTTGCTCCGCTCTCAGGCAAGCTCTGTCCTTTATCCTGGGTCCTCGCGAATGAATCGCTGCTGAGTGTTCCGGCTTGGCGTGCCGCTTGCACCCGAGGACTATCTTCCGGATACCATCCACCGGGGATATTGCTGCCGAGTTCCGCCGGCACATAGACATAGCGTTTACCATTTACGGTTTTGACGTTGTCGCCGCTCTGTCTGGTCGTATGCGCGATAGTGGTAGTCCTATCCTGGGTCGTCGTCCGAGTGGTCTCCTGCGTCGTGCAGCTGCTTAAGCCCGCCGAGACGATGACAATCGTCGCTAGAATTTGAGTTTTCATAGACTAATGATTGGGCCGGAAAGACGTTTCCCTGGCAAGCATAAACTCGCTCGCTGGCGCGCTCCCGGTCATAAACGCCCGTGACTAACGAACTTGAGATGAAAGTTAAATTCCGATCAAGAAAATGGGCGACCGTCCTCACCGCTTTTTGCTTTTATCTCGACGAATCAGCACTGGAAGCACGCACGCCGCTCGAGTTCGCCAGGGTACCGATCAAGCCGGGTGAAACGATCAGTGCCCAAGTGCCGCTAAGTGTGCAAGAGCGGAGCTACACCGCGGAAGGAGGGAACACGCCTCCCCCGTACGCAGTCGCGGTCCTGGCCGTGCCCCTGGGGTTCGATCCACAAAAGTCCTGGCCGGTCCTCATTCCGATTTCGACCGACGATTTCAAGAGAAAGAACCGCGACGACCTGCGCGATTTCTACCGCGCGGAGGCGCTCGCCGCCGGCTGGGTCGTGCTCGCCGGCGACGGTCCGGAGTTTCCCCGCCATCCCGGCTCCGGCTGGCGCGCGGGCACTATCCTCGCCGCGCTCGACGCGCTTTACCGCAGCTTCCCCGGCGCGTCGAAATGGCCGCTCGCGACCGCCGGTTATTCCGGGGGCGCGAAGCAGAGCGGTTTCATCGCGCCGCTTCTCGCGCTCGCCGGTGGCCGGATGATCGGGATTTATCTCACGGGCATGAATGTCGATACCCTGAGTACGGGTTATCGCTCGTTCGGACCCGGCCGCGGGTTTTTGCAGACGCCGATATTCATCAGCGGCGGGCAGAACGACAAGGTCGCGCCGATCCACACCCAGATGGCCGTAAATCTCGGGCTCAAGAAAACCGGTTTCACCCGCGTGCGCCTCGAGACTTTCAAGGGCTCGCACGTGGTCAAGCGCGCGCATGTGCGCGAAGCGTTGCGCTGGTTTCGCGAGCTCGACCGCGGCCGCTAGGGTTCGCGCCTAACGAACGCGCGTCAGCAGAGAATGCGGAAGCGCTCGAGTAATTCCTGACGCACTTCCATGGCCACGGCCGGCTGGAGGCGGCTGAGCATTTTTTTGCGCGCTTCCGTATCCATCGCCGCGATCTGCCGGACGAGGTCGTGGCGCGACTTCCACTTCGCGTACCGGCTCGCGCCTAACCCGACGGCCATGACCGCGGAGATGACCCAGACGACGATGTCGCGTTGTTCAATCACAGCCGAAGATTAGCGCGCAAAGGGCGCCTCTGCCAAGCGCGGCCGAGGTTCACGCCTGACCTTCCGCGATCGCGAAGTGCGGATTCTCGATGATCCCAAAGACATTCCCGAAGGGATCGAAAACGGTCGCGACCTGGATGCCTTCGCCCACTTCCTGCGGCGCCGTGCGCTCTTTCGCCCCGAGGGCGAGGAGGCGATCAAAGCTCGCGCGCGCATCGTCCACGCCCCAATAGACGAGCGCGCCCGGGTTCGCAGCGGTCGCAACTTTCCCGTCCGGATCGAGGCCGAGTTCGTAGCCGCCGACGTTGTAGCCGACGTAGAACGGCTGGTCGAAGTAAGGCGCGAGGCCGAGCACGGATGTATACCAGGCCTTCGCCTGCTCGAGGTCAGGCGCGCTGTAGATCACCGTGCGCAATCCGCGGAAATGCGCGCTCCTGGAAGTCCCCTTCATCTTGCCAGAGAAACAGATCACCTTGCCGGACGCACGGAAATTTCTCAGCCGCACGACCTAAAAAAGTGCTCGTCTTCTTGCATCCGCCAGGGAATATCTGGCGGAACATCATCTCCGAACCCGTGTGAATCGAAAAGCCGTTCTCATCTTCGCTGACCCGATCGGGCTCGATCTGGCCCGGCGTCGGCTGCCGCGGTTCCTCCGTCCCCTCCTCTCCTGGCGTCGGCTCGCGAAGACCTCGCACCTCGCAGATCTCCATCTCTTTAGTTCCGGGAAATTACCCACCTTCGAGGGCTGCACAGCGCATGAGCAGGTCGGCGCGAACTTCGCCGAGCGCCTCGAGGCCGCGACCGAAAAACTCGCCGCGTTTGGTTACGATGAGATCGTGGTCATCGGCGCCGATTGCCCGAGCCTTGCTCCTTCTGATATCGCGATGGCCTTCCACGAGCTGGCGGATAAACGCCTCGTCCTCGGTCCTGATCATCGCGGCGGTTGCTACCTGATCGCCCTCCGCGCGGAAGATCGCGCGTTGCTTCAGGGGGTGCGTTGGAAGCGCAACCGCGATTACGATCAGCTCCGACAGCGCGTCGCCGCCGGCGCGGTCGCTTCCCTGGCGGTAAAACTCGACGTCGATAGCTGGGCGGATGTCTGGTTACTGGCCCGCGCCGGTCATCGTCTCGCCGAGTGGTGCTGCGCTTTCCTCTCGGCCGCGAATGCTACTCATAACTGCTTCGTCGACCTTAGCGCGCAAGCGCTGCGCGTGCGCGGCCAGATGCCGCCGCCGGCTTCCGCCGCCTAGGACTCCTTCGCGTCCCCGGCGGAGAAGTCTCTTCACCCGCATTGCCCTCGGCGCCGCTCCTAAGCGGCTCGCTTCCCGAACCCACACTTTGCCCTAACTCTTTTCCTAAACAAAACCTAACTCTATGAAAACCCTGAATGCAGAGACTGCCGTGCGCGATCGTTACGCCGCCGGCGCCCACCAAGCCGAAGCGAAACTTTGCTGCCCGGTCGATTACAATCCCGAGTACCTAAAAGTGATCCCGCAGGAAGTGATCGAACGCGACTACGGTTGCGGCGATCCGAGTCAGTATCTCCGCGCCGGCGAGACCGTTCTCGATCTCGGCAGCGGCACCGGCAAGATCTGTTTCATCGCGGCACAGGTGGTCGGCCCCGAAGGCAAGGTCATCGGCGTCGATATGACGGATGACATGCTGGTAGTCGCGCGCACTAACGCGCCGATCGTGGCGGAGCGAATCGGTTACGCGAACGTCGAATTCCGTAAAGGCCGCATCCAGGACTTGTCGCTCGATCTGGAAAAACTGGACGCAGAATTACAGGAGCGTCCGATCAATGATGCCGCGTCCTTCCTCCGCGCCGACGGACTCGCGCAGGAGCTTCGCGTAAAGCATCCGCTGGTCGCGACGGACTCCATCGATGTCGTGGTTTCCAACTGCGTCCTCAATCTCGTGGAAGCGAAAGCGAAGCGCGTCCTCTTCGAAGAAATCTTCCGCGTCCTCCGCAAAGGCGGGCGCGCCGTGATCTCCGATATCGTGTGTGATGAAGAGGTGCCGGAGCACTTACAAAATGATCCTGAGCTTTGGAGCGGTTGTATCTCTGGGGCACTAACCGAAGAAGGATTCATTCAGGCCTTTAGTGCGGCGGGGTTTTACGGAATCCAGATCCTGAAGCGCGACGAGCAACCCTGGCAAACCGTAGAAGGAATCGAGTTCCGCTCCGTAACGGTGGAAGCATTCAAAGGCAAACAAGGTCCTTGTTTCGAACGGAACCAGGCCGTGGTTTATCGCGGACCGTTCAAGGAAGTCCTCGATGACGATAACCATCGGATGGAACGCGGCGTGCGTTATGCGGTTTGTGATAAGACTTACAATCTCTATCGCAAGGCGCCTTACGCGGAGTTCTTTGAGATCATCGAGCCGCTGAACGACATCCCACTGGCGGAAGCGCAACCTTTTGATTGCACGCGCACGGCGGTCCGTCACGCGAAGGAGACCAAAGGCCATGATTACAAAGCCACGACCGAAGCGAGCGCCTGCTGCGATGGCGGGGGTTGCTGCTAGCTGACGAGCAAGGAGCGGCGCTTTGCAACCGCCGAGGGCGCGCCCTTCCTTGGTCGAACGATCCGCTCAGGCTTTGCGCACCCGGCAGGCGAAACATTTGTAAGCCTGCTGCCCGGAGAGGTTATCGAAATAGCGATCGTCGATGAGCAGGTTCGCCGGCTCGTAACGCGGATCGCCGAACTCATCTCCCATCACTTGCGCCGGCCCGAAAGTGTTCGGGACAAAGATGGTGTCCTCGCGGATTCCATCCCAGAGAAGTGCGGTGCCCATGACCGACCCGCGCGGACTCTCGACCACGATCTTGTCTCCTTGCGCGACGCCGGCTTTCCCGGCCGCTTTCGGATGGATCTGAACCAGGCGAATGCCGTTCATCTGTTTGCCGTCGTAGGTCCATTGCGTCACCCCGGCGAAGTGGACCACACTCGGGCGCCCGATCATTCCCATGAGCGGAAATTTCTCATGCACCGCGCCGTCGCTGAGCGCGCCCAGCTTTACGTTAGGCGTGACACTCCCGGGATTGATCGGATTTTTCACTAGCTCGCTCGAATACTCGATCGAGGCGTTTCTTCCGGTGACTTCCGGATGGGTGTAAAAGATGGGTAGCGCGTGATGACCGGCCGTCACCAGTTTCGCGTCCAGCTCCGGGGTGAAGATTTCGATTTTGCCGCTCGCGGTTAGGAAACGCTTACCCTTGTTCTTCGGATCGAGCGACTCGGCCGCGTCGTACCAGTAGGGATGATCGAGATAGAGCGTGCTCACGCCGGGATGCTTCTCGTTAGGGCAGGGCCAGCGCAGCGGTTCCGCTCGCTTTTCCATCCGCGCCTGGGTCATTCCGCCGACGCCCGGAGTGTGGGCCACAAATTCTGCCCAAAGTTTCGGATACGATTTCCATTCTGCGCGCAGGTTATCCGTCCAGTATTCCGGCGGATTCTTCCGGTCGAGCTTCGCCATCGCGGCGGCGAGATCGATCCAGATTTCGATGTCGGTTTTCACTTCGCCGAGGCGCGGAATGGCAGCGTGCTGCCAGCGAATCGAGCGATCGTCGCGCCGCATGTAAACGCCATCCATCTCGAAGCCGCTCGGGACCGGCAGGATGACATCGGCAAAATAAGCCGCCTCCTCCATGAAGAGCCCGGTGAAGACGTAAAACTCGAGCTGTTTAAACGCTTCCCGCACTTTGCTTGTGTTGGCCGACCCGAGGATCGGATTGCCTTCCGCGACGACGGCTTTGAGCTGGTAGGGGCGCGTATGCAGGATCGATTCCGCAAACCAATCCGGTCCCACCGGGAGCGCTTCGCCTTTGTTCGGCGTTTCGGTCGCGCTCGTTAGGGCAGGCAGATTCAGTCCGCCCGGCCAGGTATTATGCATGAAGTTACAACCGCCGCCGTTCCCTCCGATGTTGCCGGTGATCGCGGCAAGGAACGCCAGCGTCCGATAGGTGTCGAACGCACTTAGTTGATGTGAAATGCCCGCGTTACAGAAGATCGCCGCCGGTTTCGCTTTCGCGTAGCCCTCGGCGATGGCGCGAATCTTTGCCGCCGGAATCGTGGTCACGCTCTCGGCCCATTCCGGGGTGTAG
>JBPCRH010000099.1:0-3359 GCA_050997075.1 Chthoniobacterales bacterium | reverse complement strand
GCATTGTGACGCGGTCCACGGGCCTTCCCAGGCGACAATCGCGACCGATGCGCCGGCCGATAACCAGGGGAAAGGCGAAGCGTTTTCGCCCACCGACCTGGTCGCGACCGCGCTCGGGACTTGCATTGCGACGACGATGGCGATTGTCGCCGAGCGGCACGGCGTGGAATTAAAAGGGATGACCGTGAGTGTGGCCAAGGAAATGGCGAGCGACCCGCGCCGGATTAGTCGCCTAACGACCGAAGTGCGAGTGCCGTTGCCGGCCGATCATCCGCAACGCGAGTTGCTTGAAAAAAGCGCGCTCGGTTGCCCGGTGCACCGGAGTCTTGCCGCGGAGATGGAGCGGCCGACCGAATTCTTCTGGTTGTAGACGTTTCGCTCTGCGAAACGCGGGGGTGGACGTTGTTTCTTATTTGAAGACGAATCGGTGAGTCGGGCGCACGCCCGCGCCTCCCAGAGGGAGGCGTCTACAGGAGCGCCCTAAGATCTTGCTACTGCCCGAGCACCCAGGCGAAGATCAACGGTGCGCAGATTGTCGCGTCGCTTTCGACCACGAACTTCGGAGTCGAGGGCGCGAGCTTGCCCCAGGTGATTTTCTCGTTCGGCACGGCGCCGGAATAGCTCCCGTAGCTCGTGGTCGAATCGCTGATCTGGCAAAAATAACCCCAAAGCGGCACCGCGGTGCGCTCGAGATCCTGGTGCAACATGGGGACGACGCAGATCGGGAAATCGCCGGCAATGCCCCCGCCAATCTGGAAGAACCCGATTGAGCCCTCCCGATTGCGCAGCCGCTTTGAGTTTTTCGTATAGTAACCCGCGAGCCAGGTCATGTATTCGATGCCGGTGCGCACGGTGTGCACGTTCTTCACGTCACCACGGATGACCGCCGCTGCGTACATATTCCCGAGCGTGGCGTCTTCCCAACCGGGCACAACGATTGGCAGATTTTTTTCGCAGGCCGCGACCATCCAGGAATTCTTTTCGTCGATCTGGTAGCTCTTCTTCAGCTTCCCGCTGCGCAGAATCTTATACATAAACTCGTGCGGGAAGAAATGCTCTCCCGCGCGGTCGGCCGCGACCCATTCTTCGAGCACTGCCTTCTCAATCCGCCGCATCGCCTCCATCTCCGGGATGCACGTGTCGGTCACGCGATTCATGTGCCGCGAGAGCAGTTGCTCCTCATCTTGCGGCGTGAGCTGCCGGTAATGGGGGACGCGCTCGTAATGATCGTGCGCGACGAGATTGAAAATATCCTCTTCCAGGTTCGCCCCGGTGCAGACGATCAGATGCACCTTGTCGCGCCGGATCATCTCCGCGAGCGAGATGCCGAGTTCCGCGGTCGACATCGCGCCCGCCAGCGTCACCAACATCTTGCCACCGGTGGCGAGGTGCTGCTCATAACCCTTGGCGGCATCAAGCAAGGCGGCAGCGTTAAAGTGGCGATAATTTCGCGCGATAAATTTCGAGACCGGACCTTTTTTCGCCGCAAGCGCGGCGTTGATCTCTTCGGGGCTTTTGCTTCTTCGTTTGGCTTTCATGGCTTGGGGAAATTCGGTCAGGCGGGATAGAGCCACTGCATGTAGTCCGCCACGCCGGCTTCGAGCGAGAACTTCGGCTCGTAGCCTAACGACTTCCGCACGTTCGTGAGGTCGGCTTCGGTGTGGTGTTGATAATGCGCGTGCGGGTTGTCGAAATATTCCGGCTCGAATTTAGTGCCTAACGAGTCGTTTAGGATCGCGATCAACTCGTTGAAAGAGCGCGCCTGGCCGGAGCCGAGGTTGTAGGTGCCGCTCTCCTTCGCCTCGAGCGCGAGCAGCGTTCCCTGCACGATGTCCTTCACGTAAACAAAATCGCGCTTCTGCTCGCCGTGCTTGAAAATGCGCGGGCGTTTTCCCTCCTTCATCTGGCGCGAGAGATGCAGGATCATGCTCGCGGGCATCCCTTTGTGCGCTTCGCGCGGGCCGTAAACGTTGAAGTAACGCAGCCCGACGATTTTCCAGCTCGCATTCTCCGCAACGGCGCGGCGGGCGAGGTTGTCCATGATCGCTTTCGAGAACGCATAAACGTTCGCCGGGGCCGCTCCGTCGGCCTCGGTGTTTACGCCGTTGGCCGCGCCATAGGTCGCCGCGGAGGAAGCGTAAACGATCCGCGTCTCGTTCGGCCGCGCGAAGTCGAGCAGCCGGCGGAAGCTCTCGACGTTGTCGTGGACCTGTTCGAATTGGTCGTGATTCGTCGTGTCCGTGATCGAGGCGAGGTGAAAAATCCCATCGAATTTTAGTTCCCCAAATTTCGCGGACCAATCGAGCAACGCGAGGTTTTCCGCGACCACATCGCCGCGATAACCGCGGAGATTTTTGAAATCGCCCGACCGAAAATCATCGATCACCGTGAGCTGCGCCTCGGGATATTTCTCCTGGAGCGCGAGGGTGAGATTCGAGCCGATGAAACCGGCGCCGCCGGTCACGAGGAAGGTGGGTTTTTTAGTCGTCGTCAAAGCGGAGGTCGGGGGAGAAAGGCACAGATAATTCTTGAGCAGGGAAGCGCAAGCCACTAGTTCTCCGGCAGTTCTTTGCGAGTTTGATCAGTGGAACGGCGCGAGAAATCCCGTGGAAACCGGGAGCAGTTGCGCTGCTGTAACTGGATACGACTTCCCAGTGAGCCAATCGTTAGGCAACGGAGCAATCCGCAGCTGGCGGTGAAGGCGGGAAGAAGGTGTCCCCGAAAGTTTTCGGGGCGTAAGCCAGGAGCCAGAATATTTGCGCGCTCCACCTCATTCGTGCCGCCGCGTGTGCGGGCCGGCGCGACAAAACTTCTTCGCAGAAAAGAAGAGTGAGAGTCGTGGAGGAAGCGCCGGCAGGTGACGAGTCCGCCTCTCTTTTACTGGAGGTAACTTGTCATGTTGAAATGGAAATGTTTTGCAGCGGCGCTGCAAATTGGGGGAAGGGCCCTCGTGCTTCTCGTCGTTCCGATGTCGTTAGGCTTAGTGAGGGCGCAGGATGCGGTCACTCCACCGGCGACGACCGAAATCGTGGTCAGCGCCACCCGGTTGCCGACGCCGGAAGAGGAAACGCCAGCAAGCGTGAGCGTGCTGACGGACGAAGATTTCGCGGATCGGCAAACGGAGCGAGTCGGCGACGCGTTGCGCGCGGTGCCGGGTCTTTCCGTGGTGCAAAGCGGCGCCCCGGGCCAACTCAACTCGGTTTTCACCCGCGGTCTGCGCAGCGAGCACACCCAGGTGCTGATCGATGGCGTCCCGATCAACCAGGGGCTCGCCGGACTTTTCAACTTCGCCGATCTCACGGTGGACGATCTCGACCGAATCGAGATCGTGCGCGGGCCGCAGAGCACGGTTTACGGGC
>JBPCRH010000443.1:0-3447 GCA_050997075.1 Chthoniobacterales bacterium | reverse complement strand
CAAGCCTAACAAACCATGCTCACCGATCTCCGCTACGCCCTTCGTTTGCTCTGGAAATCGCCGGGCTTCAGCCTGATTGCGATCGCCACGCTCGCTCTCGGGATCGGGGCGAACACGGCGATCTTTTCCGTGGTCAACGCCGTCCTGCTCCGACCCCTCCCGTTCCCCCGACCGGAGAAGTTGCTGAGTCTCTGGGAACTGAACCCGCAAAAGGGTCAGGAACATCAGCAAGTCTCCGCGGCGGATTTTGCCGATTGGGAAAAGCAGACCCGCACGCTCGCGTCGGTCGCCGCTTATTCGAACTGGAACTACAACCTGACGGGCGGCGAGGAAGCGCGGCGGTTAAATACCGTTCTCGTTTCCGCGAAGTTTTTCCAAACGCTGGGGGCGCAGCCGGAAGTGGGTCGCACTTTGCTGCCGGCGGATGATGTCGAAGGGAAGGACAACGTCGTGGTCTTGAGTCACGCGTTTTGGCAGAGCCGTTTTGGCGGGAGCCGCGCGGTGGTGGGACAGACTGCCCTCTTGAATGGCAAGCCGCACACAATCGTCGGAGTGATGCCGGCCGGTTTCGACTTCCCGGACGAGAGCGTGGAAATCTGGCGCCCGCTCGCGGGCATCTTCGCCGCGGTCGCGTTGTTGCTGGCTGCGATCGGAACCTATGGCGTCCTCAGTTGCGCGGTCGCGCAACGCCGAAGCGAGATCGGCATTCGGATGGCGTTGGGCGCGCAGACGCGGCAGATCGGCGCGCAATTCCTTTCGTTAGGCCTGCGCCTCCTCGCTGCCGGGAGCGCGCTCGGTTTGCTCGGGGCATGGCTCGCCGGCCGAGCGATGCAGAGCGTTCTCTTCGATGTGCCGGCGCTGCCCATCGCCGCGCTGCTCGGCACCGCTCTTGTCATGACCGCTGTTTCCTTGATCGCCTGCCTTCTTCCGGCCCGCCGCGCGACCCAAGTCAACCCGATGGAGGCGCTTCGGAATGAGTAACACAGCCGTCTCGGCTGTCTCGTCGTGCAGGCGTCTCGCCTGCACTCTGCCACTGAACCTGCGGGCGAGACGCCCGCATTACATATCAGGCGAGACGCCTGAGTTACGCCTATGAACGACTTCCGCTTCGCCTTCCGCCAGCTCCGCAAATCACCGGGCTTCACTTTCATCGCCGTGCTCACGCTCGCGCTCGGGATCGGCGCCAACACCGCCATCTTCACGGTGGTGCACGCGGTCTTGCTCGCGCCTCTCCCCTTCCCCCATGCGGACCGCATCGTCGCGATCGAGGCGCGGAATCTGGCGGACGGGCTCAAGCATCTGCCCATGGCTCCGGCGGGGTTTCGCGAGTTGGAAAAAGAGGCGCGCTCTTTCGAGTATCTCGCGGCCAGCCATTACAACTACGACAACCTGACCGGGATCGAGAAACCGACCTCGCTCACCTCCAGCGTGGTGACGCAGGATTACTTCCGCGTGCTCGGTGAGCGCGCGCTCCTCGGTCGCACGTTTACGGCTGAAGACGCCGCGGCCAATGCGCGGCCGACCGTGATTCTGGGTTATGCGCTCTGGCAAAAACAGTTCGGCGGCCAGCCCGAGATCGTGGGCGCCAACGTGACCATCAACGACGAGCCCCACCAAGTCATCGGCGTGATGCCGCGCAGCTTCAAGGATCCCTTCAATAACGCCGAGCTCTGGCGCGCGCTGCCGAACGAAGGCGGCGAAAACGCCGTCGCGAACACGCGTTTCTGGAGCGTCCTCGGACTCGCGAGGCCAGGAGTGTCCCCGGCCACGATCGAAGCGGAGCTCGGCACGATCGCGGCCCGCTTCGCGCAGAACGATCCAAAATTTTACCGGGGCTGGGACTACACCAGCTCCCCGCTGCGCCACGAAGTGGTGGGCGATTTCGCGCAGGGCCTGCTCCTCGTGGTGGGCGCGTCGTTTCTCGTGCTCCTGATCACCTGTGTCAACGTCGCCGGGCTGCAACTGGTGCGCGCTTCGACGCGGCAACGCGAGGTGGCCATCCGCCTCGCGCTCGGCGCGAGCCGCGGCGCGATCATGCGCGAACAGCTCACGGAATCGCTCCTGCTCGTTCTCTTCGGCGGCATCGGCGGAGTGCTCCTCGGGAGTTGGGGACTCGACTTGCTCCTGGCCAGCCTGGCGCGCGATTTCATCCCGCGGGGCGACGAGATCGCGCTCAATCTTCCGGTGCTCGTTGCGACCGGTGCGATCGCTTTGCTCACGGGCTTGCTCTTTGGTCTGATCCCGGCCTGGCGGGCGACGCGCGTCGACGCGATCGATTCCCTGCGCGACGGAAGCAAAGGTTCGGCCGGAGTCGGGTCGGTGCGCCTGCGCGGCGCGCTCGTGGTCGCGCAGATCGCGCTCACCCTGGTCCTCCTGGTTTGTGCCGGACTCGTCTGGAAAAGCTTCGGCAACATCATGCGGGTCAACCCCGGGATGCAGGTCGAGCACACGCTCAGCATGGTGTTGACGCTCGCGCCGAAGCAATACGACTCGAGCGCGAAACGCAGCGCCTACTACGACCGCTTGCTCGAGCGGATGAAAGCCCTGCCGGGGGTGGACGCGGTCGCTCTGACCCAGACAATGCCGTTTACCTGGGGAATCCCGGCCACGTTTTCCCGTTACGGCGTAGCGGAGGAGGCGGCGAAATTGCCGCTCACGTTCTACGATTCGGTCAGTCCGTCGTTCTTCACGGCCATGCGCGTTCCGCTCATCGCAGGCCGCACGTTTACGAGCAGCGACCACGCGGGCGCGCCGTTGGTCGTCGTCTTGAGCGCCTCCGCGGCGAAGAAGTTTTTCCCGGGTGAAAATCCGCTCGGCCAGCGACTCACGCTGTCGCCGACCGGCCCGCAGCCCCAGTTTCGGGTGCTCGAAGTGATCGGCGTGGTCGGCGACGTCCCGCGCTCCGGGCTCGACACAGATGCGCCGTTCCAGGCCTACGTCTCCATGCAACAGCGGGGCACGCCGTTCGCCACGTTGCTCGTGCGTTCGCCCCTGTCGGTGGACGCGATCACGCAAAGCACGCAGCGCGCAGTGTGGAATTTTAACCCCGAGCAGAGCATCTCGAATGTGGCCGCGGTCCACACGCTGGTGCAGCAGCGTCTCACCCAGCCGCAACTCTATCTCACCCTTTTCAGCCTCTTCGCGCTCCTGGCGCTGCTCCTTGCGAGCATCGGGCTTTACGGCCTCATCGCCTACAGCGTCGCGCAGCGCACCCGCGAGTTCGGCATTCGGATGGCGCTCGGTGCGCAGGCGCGTGATCTCCTGCGCCTCGTCGTCGGGCAGGGCGCGAAGCTCACGGCCGTGGGACTGAGTGTCGGCCTGCTCGCGGCCGCAGCCGTCGCGCGACTGATGGAGTCGCTCCTGTTTCACACCACCGCCTACGATCCGTTCGTTTTCGGCACGGTCGTCCTTCTCTTGAGCCTGATCGCTTTGCTCGCGGCCTTCGTG
>JBPCRH010000419.1:0-3591 GCA_050997075.1 Chthoniobacterales bacterium | reverse complement strand
AGCTGGAGAAGGTGCGCGCTCAGGGTGAGCGAGGTCCTGGAATATTCGCCATCGAACAATCCGCTTTGCCCGACGCGCTGGGTCGCAGGCAACCGCCATTGCCAGGAAAGATCGGCCCAATAACGCGACCAGCGATACCCGACGCCAGCGGAGACGGTGTGCTCGAAGATAACGCCGGGGAGCGGCGTCAGGGTCTCGTTAGGCACCGGACTGCGCGCGTAGCTGTAGCCGGCTCGGGCGAAAAGATTCTCGATGACGGTGAACTCAAACCCGGCCCGATAAACATACTGATCGTGCCAGCGCAGCGGCGCGACATCGGTCAGCGCAGAAGAGCCGGCCACGCCGTTGATCGCGGGATTGCTCCCGTTCGTGAGCTCGATCTGGAGTTGATCGAAAGCCTCGGCCCAATTGATCCAGTCGATCCCGGCCACGACCCGGAGCCGATCGAGCGCCTGCCATTCCACGCCCGCCGCGACGCGTTGCGGCAGCTCGGTCCGGACCTCGGCGTCGTAGCTGAAATTTGGATCAACTGCGGCAAAGCCGCCGCCGAGCGCCTGAAGTTGCGCGGCCGCATTCCCGGTCGCGCGACCGTTCGTGGCGATGACGACGCGCGGCCGATAGCTCAAGCCGAGCGTGAGCTTCGCCGTCGGCTGAACCTGCACCCCGAAATCGAATGTGGAGGCGTAACCATCGGCATCGAGATCGAGCAAAGTCTTGAAGCCGCGCAGGACCGGCTGGCTTTGGAAAATGTAGGGTGCCTCGAGCGCGCTGCGAGCGTAAACAAAACCTGCGTTCGCGCCTAACGACAACCAGCGCGTGGCCTGCAGCGCGACGCCTGCGGTCGTGCGCACGGAGGTGATACTCGAGTGCTGCGTCGATTGCCCATAACTGGTGCCCCCGCCGAGCCCGCCCGGTTGATCGTAATAGCGCCAGCTCGAATCGAGCGTGAGATCGGGATTGACCGCGAGGCCGAAATGCACCGGCCACTGGTGCGGGGCCGGCAGAGCGAGCGCCGCATTGGCGATAAGCCCGCGGTCGCTGCGGAGCGTCGCCGAACGCGCCGGCTGCTGAAATTCTCCACGCAGCAAAGCGCCAGTAAGCGTAACCGCGAGCTCGGCGCGCGGGAGCGAAGCAAGCGCGGCGGGATTTGCGTCCATCGCACTGAGCGCGCTCCCGGTTTGCGCGACCGCTTCCCCGCCGAGGGCAGAGCTGCGGGCGTCGGCATCGTTATAAATTCCGGTTGCTTGGAGCGGCAGAGCCGGCAGCATCAGGAAAGCGAGCGCGATTTTTAGTGCGCGCGCATGGGAGAAGGAAAAAGACATCGCTGCGCTCGTCCCCAGCAGGCTACGCGCCAGCGAGCTCCCGACGGACCTGCCGGCCTAGGTCGGTTCGTCGTTCCAGAGCGGTAGACGCACCGTGAAAGTCGCACCGTGCCCGAGCACGCTCTGGCATGCGATCGTGCCCTGCATCGCTTCGACCAGGCGTTTCACAATCGAAAGACCGAGCCCGGTCGAGGATTCGCCGCCGGTCGGGCGCGCGGTGAGGCGGGTAAATCTTCCGAAGAGCCGCTTTTGATCTTCCGCGCTGATGCCCGGGCCCTCGTCCTTCACGGAGATGCGCAGGTGATCTTCTTCACGCGCGGCTTCCACGAGCACGCGCGACTTCGGGGGCGAATATTTTACGGCGTTGGAGATGAGGTTATCGAGGACTTGCACGGCGCTGCTGGCATCAGCCCGCGCGCGCAGATTGGGCGACACGAAGGTGACGATCTCGGTGCCTTTCCGCGTCGTGTTGATCTCGTTCTGGGTGACGCTCTGCGCGATCAGCGCGGCGACGGGACACTCTTCGCTCTTGCAGGAGAAACGCCCTTCCTCGAGCGCATTGGCATCGAGCAGACTAACGATCAGATCGCGCATGCGGGTTCCGGCCTCGTAGATCGCGGTCGCAAGGGTGGGTGTGCTCTCCTCGCGTCCGGCTTCGAGGAGGATTTGGGCGTAGCTGATGATGATGGTCAGAGGATTACGCAAATCGTGCGCGGCGATGCCCATGAACTCGCTCTTATCCTTGTTCAGAACGCTGAGCCGATCGTTGGCCGCGGCCAGGGTGTCGAGCGCCTCGGTCATTTTCCCGAAAGCCTGTTCGCGACCGACTTCAAAGATAAGTCCAAGCGCGAACATGAACGCGATCAGGCCGAGGTAGCCGGCGGAATTGATCAGCGGATGCCAGGCGAGATCGTATTTGATCGGGAGCGGGATCTCGGCCAACTCGCAGGCGACGACGCTCGCGGCGGACGCGAAGGAGATGATGACCCAGATGCCGGCCGCTCTTTTCCCGACCAGGAGAAACGCGCAGAGCGGCACGCTGGCCAGCCATGCCACGGCGTGCCCTCGCATCCCGCCTTCGACGTAACAGAGCGCAGTGAAGCCGAGCGCCATCCCGCCGCGAGGAAGTTGCCGCCGATCGCGACCGAGCGCAGCGCGCGCATCAGAAACGGCGTGGCCAGAAATCCAAAGCTGCAAAGCGTGACGATCCACACCCCCCAGAGATGTCCGACGAGGAAATAAAAACCGGCGTAAAGCAACCCAAAGACAAAGCCGAGCAAACCAAACCAGCCGACGAGACGCGCGCGCCGGCCGAGCTCGGGATCGGCAAAACATCCCTCGTAAAGGAAGAGGTCGACCAGCTCCGCGGTCTGGCGGGAGCGCATCCAATGAAAAACGGCGCGCAGTCCGCTCTCCATCGACAAGGGTGAAAAGGAGGACCTGGCCTCGGTCGTTTGCGTCGGGTGCAGCATGAAAATGGGCTCCTCGTAGCAGCAAGCGCGCCGTGCCCGCGCGGCCCCCGAGGTGCGTTTACTTCTGCTCGAAAATGGTGGTGCGATTGACGCGCTCTCCCTTGAGGAGCACGACTGAGACCGAGGAAAGCGCCTTCACGTCCTGCAGCGGATTACCGTCGACGATCAGGAGTGTCGCCTCTTTGCCCACCTCGACCGTGCCGATGCGGTGGTCGGCGCGCAGGAGTTTCGCGGCGTTCCAGGTCGCGGCTTGCAAGGCCACCTCCGCCGGCACCCCGGCCGCGACCCAAAGCTCGACTTCGCGCTGCACCGTCGGGCCGTGCAGGACGAGCGGATTGCCCGCATCCGAGCCGGTCACGAGCATGACGCCGGCGTGCCAGGCCTTAAGCAGGTTGCGGCGGCCCTGCTCCATCGAGAGCGGATAACTCGCGAGGCCGTCGCGCATTTTTTTCATCTCCGGGCTGCTCGCCGCGTGTTCGGTGCCGGTAAGCAATTCCTTCGTGGTTACCTGCTGCGCTAACGAACGCTTGAGCAATTCGACGTTCCCGTGTGCAAAATCGGAAAGCCCTTCGACCACGCTCAAAGTCGGATCGGAGGCGATCCCTCTGGCTTTCATCTCCGCGATGGTGGCGTCGGGTATTTCATCGCGGAAAGAGCCGTGCTCGATCGAGTCCGCGCCCATCGCCACCGCGTCGACGACATCCTTCGCCTCGCCGGTGTGAACCGACGCCGGCAGCTTCTTCGCGTGCGCTTCTTCCACGACCGCGCGGAGCAGGCCGATATCCATGCGGTTATAC
>JBPCRH010000380.1:0-2929 GCA_050997075.1 Chthoniobacterales bacterium | reverse complement strand
GTAAACACCGGAGGCGCGAAGCTGATCGAGGCCGGCCAGTTTTTCCTCCGGCGCGCTATCGAGCAAAGTGACGCTCGCCCCTTCCTCCGCGAGGAGGAGCGCGGCGGCTTTCCCGCTCCGGCCCGCACCGAGGACGGCGATGTTTTTATTTTCGTATTTGGGCGGCTTCATCGCAGTTTCAGAGTGGCCAGCCCGAGGAGGGCGAAGACGATCGAGAGAATCCAGAAGCGCACGATGACAGTATTTTCTTTCCAACCACTAAGCTCGAAGTGGTGATGGATCGGCGACATCGCGAAGAGCCGTTTGCCGGTCAGCTTGAAGCTCGCGACCTGGAGAATGACCGAGAACGCCTCGATCACGAAAACGCCGCCCACGACGGCGAGAAGCAGCTCCTGTTTGCAGCAGATCGCGACCACGCCGATGGCGCCGCCGATCGCGAGCGAGCCGGTGTCGCCCATGAAAACTTTCGCGGGATGGCAGTTGAACCAAAGAAAGCCGAGACCCGCGCCGACGAGCGCGGCGCAGAAAACCGCGAGCTCGCCGGAGTAGGTGTAAAACGGAACCTGGAGATATTCCGCAAGCCGGAAATTACCGGCGGCGTAACTGAGGAGCGCGTAGGCAAAAGCGACCGTGATCGTGCAGCCGATGGCGAGTCCGTCGAGGCCGTCGGTGAGGTTGACCGCGTTCGACGCGCCGACGAGGACGAGGGCGAAAAAGAAGAAGGTGAACACGCCCATGTTCGCGATCACGGGGAGCTTGAAGAACGGCAGGTAGAGGGCGCGCGCCTGGACTTCGATCAGCGGATTGAGCAGGAAAAAAGCGGTGACGATGGCGGCGAGGATGCCTTGGAAAAGGAGCTTCAGTCGGCTGCTGATGCCGTCGGATTTTTTCTTCGTGACCTTCAGGTAGTCATCGGCGAAACCGAGCGCGCCGAGGTAAACCATGCAGAAAAGCACGAGCCAGATGAAGGGATTATCCGGCCGCGCCCAGAGAACGCAGGCGATGACGACGGAGCCGATCACAAGCACGCCGCCCATCGTCGGCGTCCCTTGTTTTCCGCCGTGCAACTCGGCGAGGCGGCGCACTTCCGACGCGGTCCGAATCGGCTGGCCGACCTTGAGGGAGATGAGCTTGCGGATGACGAAGTTGCCGAAAAGAAGCGAGAGCGCGAAGGCGGTGATGGCCGCGAGCACCGCGCGAAAGGTCACGTAGTAGAAGACGTTGAAGCCTTTGAACTGCTCGGTCAGGCGATGCAGGTAAAACATCATGAGGCGACGCGCGCCTCCGTTTGGCGTTTCGCAAATTCCTCGAGTACGCGCTCGGTCCGGGCGGCGCGGCTTCCTTTGACGAGAACAATGTCGCCGGGGCGGGTGACTTCGCCTAAAGAGTCCGCCACTTCCTCCGCCGTGGCGACGACGTCGCTCGCACTGAGACCCGCCTCACGCGCGGCCTCGGCGATTTCGCGGCCGCCTTCGCCAAGGGCGATGAGCCGGTCGATGCCTAACGACGCCGCGGTCTGGCCGACTTCGCGATGGCCGCGGGAGGATTCCGCGCCCAGCTCCGCCATCTGCCCGAGGACGGCGATGCGCTGGCCGTCGGTTTCCAATTCCGCGAGCGTGCGCAGAGCGGCCTTGGTTGAATCGGGATTGGCGTTGTAGCTGTCGTCAATGAATTGGACGCCGGCGATCGCGCGAATCTGCAGGCGCGCTTTCGTTAGGGGTGCCTCCGCCAGACCGGCGGCGCAGTCTTCGAGGGAAACGCCCAGCGCGCGGCCCGCCGCGATGGCGAGGAGCGCGTTCTGCACCATGTGCAATCCGGGCACGGGCAGGATGGCGTGGCAGCGGTGCGCGCCTTCGAGAATGCCGAACTCGGCGCCGCCCGCGGCCTGGACAATTTCCTCCGCCCGCACCTCCCCGCGTTCGATGCCGGCAAAAACGACCCGGGCCGCAGTGCGCTCGGCGATGGTGGCGGCGAACTCGTCGCTGCTGTTGAGCACGAGCGTGCCGTTCGGGCCTAACGACGCGGCGAGATCGCCCTTTTCCCGCGCGATCGCTGCGCGCGAGCCCATGAACTCGATATGCGCGACGCCGATATTTGTGATGATGACGATGTCCGGCCGGGCGAGAGCTGCGAGCGGCGCGATCTCGCCCGGGTGATTCATCCCGATCTCCCAGACCGCGGCTTCATCGCGGGCGTTTGCCTTCAGGATGGTCTGGGGCAGGCCGACGTGGTTGTTGAAATTACCTTCGGTTTTAGTGACCCGAAAACGGCGCGCGAGGACTGAGGCAGTAAAATCTTTCGTGCTCGTTTTGCCGTTGCTGCCGGTGACGGCGACGACCTTTAAGCCTAACGAACGGCGATATTCCCCCGCGATCCGCTGGTAGGCGCTGAGCGTGTCGCCGACGCGGAGGAGGGCGAACTCGGCCGGCGTTTTTCCGGACCAGACTTTCTCGACGACGGCGCCGGCCGCGCCGCGCTGGATCGCCTGGCTGATGAACTTGTGGCCGTCAAAATTATCGCCCCGAAGCGCGACAAAAAGATCGCCGGAACGCAGGCTGCGCGAGTCAGTGCTGATGTTCGTGATCGTGCGCGTGCCGTCGCCGTGCTGGCGCGTGGCGCCGGCGAATTGCGCGATTTGATCGAGCGTGAGCGGATCCATCAGGTTGTAGACGTTTCGCTCTGCGAAACGCGGGGAAGATTTTCGATTGCAGATGGGCGCCGATCCCGCGCCGCCCAGAGGGCGGCGTCTACAGGCGAGAGACTCTTGTTCGTTAGGCGCATTTTTAAAATTCGAGGGGCCGGTTCTCCAAAGCGCGCTGTGCCACCTGGACGTCGTCGAAAGGAACGATGTGATCGGCAAACTCCTGGTAAGGCTCGTGCCCTTTCCCGGCGATCAGGATGATGTCGCGCGGTTGCGCGAGCGAAATGG
>JBPCRH010000348.1:0-4088 GCA_050997075.1 Chthoniobacterales bacterium | reverse complement strand
GAAAGGAATGTCGGACGATAGCGGCGCTTCGCCCCTCGGCGAACTTTCCGGCTCCGCCAAACGCGCCCTGCGGGAAAGAGTGCAGAATTCGCCGCCGGAACACAAGGAACAGCGCTGGCTCCTGGGCTGGCTGGCGCGCGTCCAGTCTTATCGTTAGGGCGGGCGACGGTTCGCGCGCCAACGAACGACGACCAACACCGCCAGCGCGAGCCCGAGGATGAGCGTCCAGGTGCGAATGCGATGCGAAGGTTCGGCCGGCGGCCCGATCACCACAAGCGGCGACTCCCACAAAGTCCCGCCATCGGGTCCGAGTGCGGTCACTTTAAGGGAATGAATCTGCTTGGGATCGAGTCCGCCAATCTGTGCCGTGACGGTGGCGCCGCCGATCGCGATTTTCGGTTCAGAGAAGGCGCGCCAGTTGATTTGTAATTCGCCCGCACCATCTAGCTCGAGAAGACGCTCCTCGATACGATACCGCGCGACCGGCTCTTTCGGACGGGCCCAACGCAATTCCCAGTGCTCGCCCTCGAGCCGCGGACCGCGAACCGACTCAAACCGGGTATGCGGCGAGACTGACGGGAGGGCAGGCGCCGGGGTCGCTTCCGGTCTAACAACATTTGCCTGCATTGGAATCGAAGCCACCGGCGTCGAGTTCGGCGTGGGCGAAGCAGTCGCAACCCTCGCAATCGGCGATTGATTCGAAGGAGTAGGTGGCGCCGCCAAGCCTTCCGCCTCGACCGGCAACCGCGCACTGAACCCATCGCCGCGGATCATGATTGCCTCATGCACCGGGACCGTTCCATCCGCCGCCATGACGATGGAAACTTTCTTTTCCTCCGATGGAGCCAACGTCACGTCTGCAATCGGCTGGATGTCGCGTGAGGATAAAAATTTCAGCTTCAACGGCCGGTCGGTTCGATTCGTTAGGGAAACCGGCGCCGCGCGCGGCTCATCTTTTTTTGCGGGAGACGCGATTCGTAACTCGACCGGTTCGAGACTGATCGGCGACGTCGCACTTCCTGCCAGCACGACACTACTCAGAGCGCCGTCGTTTCCGCGGAGCGTGATTTGGCCGATAAACTCGCGCCCTTCGTCCGGCCGAAAGACGACCGCAATCGTGGCCGTCTTTCCCGAGGCCACTCGGTATTCGGACGAAGCCAGCCGCCACGGCACCGAGACCGCGAGACGCCCTTCCAGCACTCCGCCTCCGTCGTTCGTGATCGTGAGATCCCGGGTCTGGCTTTCGCCGGCCACGAGCTGATCAAACTTGATTCGTCCCCGCACCTCCAAATGAGGCGGCGGTTCGTCGACCCCGATTCGCACTTCAGCCGGCAAGGAAACGCGATCGCCGCTTGCCTTTACGAGGTAACTAAAGCGATCGTCCGCGGCGGGCTCCACTCCGGCATTTTGATAAACGATCGTCGCGCGATTATCCCCGAGCAGCCGCAGATCGGAAAGGCTGCCGTGGGTTGGCGCGTCGACAATCCAAAACGTCAGCCCGCCGCTCCCACCGTGATGGCCGCGAAGCGGAATAATCATCCGCTGACCTCGCGAGACCCGGACCGCCTGGGCATCGGCCTGGGGTGGCGGCGAAGGTGCCGTTGTGGGAAGCGTAATGTCGGCCCGAAGCGGCATGGTCAAACCCAGGGGAAACAGTGTAGCCGCGCCCCACAGTCGAAAGGCCCATCGCATTGGCCGGGAGCGTGCTGGAAATAGAAAGCGGTGGCAAATCAATGCGCTCCAGACGTCTTCGAGGCTGCTTCTGCCGCAGACGTTTTCCCCGCGAGTCACGTTATGTTGCTGCTTAACGATGACAAAGATTCGCCGGCGTGCGACGATGCGAGCCAATTTCCACGTTGCCACCGGCTGACAAATTATCCATTTTGCATCCGGCGTGTCCCGTTAGACCACCATTTCCATTGATCTTGTGATCAACCGGTATTCAAAACTTTCGGCTCTTTTCCTGGCGGTCGTGCTCATCCTGGGCGACGCGGGCGCACAACTGCCGAGCACTGGAAGCCGCCCCTTTTCTTCGCGGCCTCGGCCCCAGCCACAGACCGCTCCCCCGATGAGGCGCGCGAGCGATCTGATCCATCGGCAGGAGCCGATCAATGTTTCCCCTCGCCTGCTCGATCAAGTCACACCGAATAATTCACGGGTGCGCGTTTCACTCTCGAAGCAGCGCGCTTACCTGCTGATGGGCGACGAAGTGGTCATCGACACGCCGATTTCATCCGGCAAACGCGCCCGCCCCACGCCGCCGGGGAGCTATCATGTCCTGGAAAAGGACAAGGATCACCGGTCGAGCGTCTATGGCGATTTCGTCGACTCCGCGGGCCGAGTGGTGCGCCGCGGGGTCAGCAGTCGGATCGATTCCGCGCCGAGCGGCACGCATTTCGTCGGTTCGCCCATGACCTGGTTCATGCGCCTAACGGGAGACGGCGTCGGGATGCACGTGGGATTTTTGCCCGGCTACGCGGCATCGCACGGGTGCATCCGCATGCCGTCGGCGGCCGCCGAGATGTTCTACAACCACGTCAAAGTGGGAACGCCGGCGGTCGTGGGCGATTAGTCCTCCGCGAGCCGCTCGCGCAGGAGATTGAGCGCCATCTGGGTTGCGATCTGCTTGAAAGTCTCGCGATCCGTCGGGAAGAAAAGATGCCTAACGACGGTATCACCCCCGCCCGCGAGCGCGACGTAAGCCGTCCCGACCGGTTTCGCTTCGCTGCCGCCGCCGGGCCCGGCGATGCCGGTTGTCGCTAGGGCGAAACGCGCGCCAGATTTTTCCAGCGCGCCCTCTGCCATGGCCCATGCAACTGGCTCGCTGACCGCGCCGTGCGCGGAGATTAGCAGCGGATCGACCCCAAGGGCGGCGTGCTTGGCTTCGTTGGAATAAGTCACGTAGCCGGCCAGAAAAACCTCGGATGATCCTGGGACGTTGGTTAAGCGATGAGCCAGGAATCCACCGGTGCAGGACTCGGCCACGGCCAGCGTCGCCTTCCTGGCGGCTAATTCCCTAACGATAACTGTTTCCAGATTCTCGCCGCTCGTGCTCAGAATCGAGGTCTTCAACTTCGCGCGCACGACGGCGTCGGCCTGCTCAAGAATTGCCGCCGATCCGATGATCCGGAGATCGACCTCACCCATCCGCGCGCAATAGCCGAGCTCAAGTCCGCTGATCGCGAGCAAATCCTCCCCGACCGCTTCCTCGACGTACGATTCCCCCATCCCCACGATGCGGTAGGTCCGGCAGGCAAAAGTTTCTTGGGACCGAACAACCTGCTGGAGAATCGGAACGACGCTTTGCCTAAACATCGGCTTCAATTCCCGCGGCGGACCCGGCAGCAGAAAAAGATGCGGAACCGCTGAGCCACCCACCCCGGCCGGCAGATAAAGTCCAGGCGCGCTTCCGTTCTCGTTAGGCAAAACCTGCGCGCCGCGCGGCACCTGCGCCTGACGCAGAATGCGGCTGGTCATCCGAATCCGGCGCGACTGCAACCGGTGGGTGATCGTTTCTTCCAGTTCCGGATCGGCCACCATGTCGAGACCAAGTAATTCGGCCGTGATTTCGCGGGTGATGTCGTCAGTCGTGGGACCGAGGCCGCCCGTTACAAAAATGATGTCGGCCCGGCTGAAATTCTCCTGGAGCGTGTCGCGGATCGCTTCCCCATCCGGGACCGAGACCTGGCGTCCCACTCGCAGACCGAGCGGGAAAATTTCCTGCGCGATGAAGGTCAGATGGGTATTGAGAACATCACCGAGGAGGATCTCGGTGCCGGTGTTGATGACGGTGACGCGCACCGATCACTATTCGCGCAGCCGCGCGTGACGCGCCACTGCGAAGCTGGAACTTCGCGGCTGACGAATCAGGCCGCGTCCTTGTCCTGCTTCTTGCGAATGAGCGGGACCTTTTTCCCCTCAACCACGGCGCGATTGATCGTCACCTCCGCGATGTCTTCGCGGCTCGGCACGTCATACATGATATCGAGCATGATCCGCTCCAGCATCGAGCGCAGGGCGCGCGCGCCGGTGCCCTTCGTCACCGCCTGGGCGGCGAGGGCGCGAAGCGCGTCCTTCGTGACGGTGAG
>JBPCRH010000329.1:0-4579 GCA_050997075.1 Chthoniobacterales bacterium | reverse complement strand
GGTCCGACCACGCCCTGAGTCTTTTAGTGCTTCAGAAGCTACGGCAAGAGCCGATCGGTCAGCGTGTCGTGATGACTGGCCACGTGATTGCGCAGCTCGAACCAGCCGCCTTCGTTTTTGCTCGTGGCCGTGACGCTATTCTTCTCGTTCGCGGCAAACTTATCCCAGGAATCGTAACGGACGAGACCAAGGTAATTCCAGGACGAGCCCTCGAGGTGCTGCAGGAGCACATTCCCCGACGAGGTGTCGCCGTTCGGAAGGTCCAGAAGCATTTTCTCCATCTCTTCACGATGACCGGGCGCGGCCCGATAATCCGAGACGGAGTAAACCGCACCGGCCGAACTCTTGGCGTCCCCATCGAGGCCCATCGCCTTCGCGAAGTCCGCCCAGGACGGACCACTGGCGAAGGTGTCGTTATGCCATTCCATCAGGGCGCGCTTGGCCGGCGGCATCGGCGTTCCGCCGAAATCAACCGTGGCTTTCGTGCCGAGATGCTCGATCTCGACGTAATCCCAATCGTCGCCGTCCTGGTGACGCAGGAGGACGCGATGGGTCGGGTTGGGCGCGTTCGGATCCGGCTCCTTGAGGAAGTCGGCCAGCTCCTTGGCTTTGCCGAGCGCGGCTTTCACAAAGAAGACGTGGTAGACGTCGGTTCGTTTCGCGGCCGCAGCTGCGGGGGCGGCGGCGGGAGAAGGCGTCTGCGCCTTGAGCGCACCTAGCGGCAGTAATGCCACAAGCGCGAGGGTGAGGATCGTGGAGGTTCTCATAGGTTTCTTTCCTTTGATGATCAACAAAGCCCGCCCGGAATCGAGCGATCCCATTCTGCGGGCTGGTCGAGGCAAGTCCTTGACCGCCTTGAGTTTTTGCCGGGAACCGAAAGACGCGTCAAGCAGAACCAGCGGGGTCGTCGCCGGCTCCCCGGCAACAAATCTCCCAGCGGTTTCCGCACGGGTCCTCGAAGAAGAAGGCGTAATAGCCCGGGCTGTAATCGATGCACAACTCCGGCCCTTCGAGCACGCGACCCCCGGCGTCGGCGACGATTTTCGCGACCCGGTTTACTTCCTCACGACTGTCGGCCCAAAGCGCGATGCGGTTCTCGCTCGGCCGATGCTCGGGCGCTTCCACCAGCCAGATGAACTCCGCCGGCTCCGGCGTCGCGAGCGCGAAAGTCATCCAGCCGTCGCCGCCGCGCTTTCGACTGAACCCCAGCGCGGGGAGAAATTTCTCGTAAAACGGGAGCGCTTCCGCGAGCGAATGGACGCGCAGATCGATATGATCAAACCGGCGGCTGTTCACTTCACTCAGGTTTTGCGCGTCTTTTCGCCCTGCTCGATCAGCTTCCAGAACTCGCGCGTTTTCCCGAGCTGATCGTCTTCCGCCATCGGCAGTTTGCTCCGGTAGAGAAAATCTCGCAGCGTGTTTTTGTGGAGGACGCGGTGGACGGTCACGCCTTCCGGGCTGCGCTCGAAATAGATCCGGTAATCCTTCGCGCGATAGCGATGCAGCTTTTTCCCTTCGCGCTCGATCACCCCGAAGCGACTCGTGTCGAGGTGGTCCAAATCCTCGGGCAAAATCTGAAATTCGGCGAGGAGCTCCAACTGCAGCGTCTTCGGCAGCGCGGCCATTTCCGCGGCGCTCAGCTGGTTAAAGATGATCTGAAACATCGCTGCTTCACAAATACACACGGCGCACCCGGCTGCCAATGCCGGTGAAAATCTCCCACGCGATCGTGCTCGCGCGCTCCGCCACTTCCGCGGCCAAAATCTCCGCGTCGCACTGGCGCCCGATGAGCACGACTTCGTCGCCTAACGATGCCCCCGGGACCGCGGAAACGTCGATCATGGTCAGGTCCATCGTCACCCGCCCGAGGACTGGACAACGTTTGCCGCCGAGCAAAACCGCGGCGTCGCGATTCGAAAGCGAGCGCGGATAACCGTCGGCGTAACCAGCGCCGATTGTCGCCACCCGCAGGGGCCGCGAGGTAGTAAAAGTGCGCCCGTAGCTCACGCTCCGGCCCGCCGGGAGATCGCGGAGCAGGGCGATGCGCGACTTCAGGTTGAGCACCGGGCGCAACGCCGACTGTTCGTTAGGCAAAGGCGAGCTTCCGTAGAGCAAGAGGCCGGCGCGCACGATGTCGAATCGATGACGCGAGAAACCGAGAATGCCCGCGCTGAGCAGGACATGGACTTTGAACGGCGTAAAGACGCGTGCGCGAAGCTGCGCGACGAGCACTGCGAAGCGGGTCAGTTCATCCTCGGTGAAGCGTTCGTCCTCATCCGCGACCGGTAAGTGCGTCGAGACGCTGTGCAGCTTGAGCCCGGGGACGGCGGCGATTTTCTCGAACTCCGCGACCGCGTCATCCTGCCAGCAACCCATCCGGCCCATCCCCGTGTCGATCGCGAAATTGATCCCGCTCAAGTTGCCCGCGAAAGCCTGCGCCTCCGTCGCGGAAGAGACCGAGGGAATGAACCCGCCGGCATTAATCGCGGCGCGTTCTTCCGGCAGCGCGGGCCCGAGGATCAGGATCGGCTGCTCGAGTCCGCCCGCCCGCAGCGCGCTCGCTTCGTGTAAGTTTGCGACCCCAAAAAGATCCGCCTCCGCGCGCAACGCCTGCGCGATCTCGATCATCCCGTGGCCGTAGCCATTCGCCTTCACCACCGCGAGCAGCTCCGTCCCCTCGCCTGCCCGCGTCCGCGCGACCTGCGCGTTGTGCCGCAAAGCGGCGCGATCGATTTCCGCCCAGCAGCGTTCCTGGCCTAACGAATCCATGGCGTCGCTTTCGGTTTCGTGATGTAAGGCGGGCGGAGATAAATCGGCTCGAGGATTTCTTCCGTGCTCGCGGCATTTTCGCCGAGCGCCGCGAGAAACGCCGCGGAGGGATACGCGACCGCGATCTCCGGGAAACCGGGCAGCGGCCCGGCGGCGACGAAGGAGAGTTCTGCGCGTTCTTTCATTTTCACCCGGAGCTCATCTCCATTCAGCAGCGTCGGTCCTTCCACGCAACTTCCGGCGCGCACTTCCGCAAAAAAATAACTGCTCCGGCGGGCGTCGCCGACGATGCCGTAAACCGGCCGATCGATCGCGCAGATCGAAGGCAAACCGACAAGCTCCGCCCCATTCGCCGCGCGCAAACCGAGTGCGGTCGCGATCGCGATGCGCGTCCCGGCGTAAGACCCGGGGCCGAGGCCAACGACGATCTTCTCCGGAAGACCGTAGCTTTCGCGGAGCTCCGCGAGGTTTTCGAAAAAAAGCCCGGAATGCTGGCGATCGGCCGGGAATTGCCTAACGACGGTCGCGCCATCGGCGGCGCGCCAGGCGATGCTCCCGACCGCCGAGGAAAGTTCGAGCGCGAGAATGCTCACGCGCGCTCCTCGATCAGGCGCGTCTCGCCGACGCCGGCGGTAAGGTGAATCCAGCGCGTCCGCACCGGGAGCAGCTCCGGAAAGCGATCGGCCCACTCGATCACGGCAATGCCGTTGTCCTCCAGGAAATCTTCGAAGCCGATCTGCTCGAGCTCCGCAACGCGCGCGATCCGGTAAAAATCGAAATGAAAAACCGGCCAGCGGCCCGCGCGATATTCGTGCACTAAAGTGAAGGTCGGGCTTGTCACCGACTCCGTGCTGCCACAGCCCGCGACGAGGCCTTTAACGAAATGCGTCTTGCCCGCGCCGAGCTCGCCGCAGAGCGCGACGACGGCGTTCGGCTGCAGCGTCGCCGCCCAGGCGTGCGCGTGGGCCATCGTCTCGTCCACGCTATGTGAAGTGAACGTAGCCATGAAACGATGCGGGCGTTTTTCCGTCCGCCGCCGCGGTTAAATGCCCGATGCGGGTGAGCGGAAGCTGCGGGAATTTCCGACGCCACTGCACGACCAGTTTGGCGGCATCGTTAGGCGCGAGCGCGAAAAGCAGCTCGTAATCTTCCCCATCGTTGATCGCCTGCGCGATCGAGCAACCCCGAGTCCGCGGCAACGCGCGCGCGTCCACCTCGAAGCCGACGCCGCTCGCCTGCGCGAGCCGCGGGAGATCGGCGCCGAGGCCGTCGCTCAAGTCCATCATCGCGTGGACCGGAAAGTGGCTGGTCAGCCAGCGCGATTCTTCGATCCGCGGGGTGAAGTTTAAGTGCTTCCGGCGGATGGAGCCGCCGAGTTTTCCCGTGACGAAAAGCGCATCTCCGACCTCCCCGCCGGCACGGGAGATCCAGCGCCCTTTCTCCGCTGTTCCGACGGCGCTAATCGAGACCACGGCGGGACCCTCCGTCCGGCTGGTTTCGCCGCCGACAACCGCGACCTCGAAACGATCCGCCACCTGGCGCAAGCCGCGATAAAGCTCGGTCGTCCAGCGCGCCTCGCGCTCGCGCGGCACGACCAGAGTGATGAGCGCGAACCGAGGCAGTCCGGACATGGCCGCGAAGTCGCTGAACGTCCGCGCCATCGCTTTCCAGCCAACCGCTGCCGGCTTTTCGTTAGGCAAAAAATGTACGCCCTCGACGACACAATCGGTTTTCCACAGGAGCACCTCGTCTTTCCCCGGCGCGGCCCGCACGGCGCAATCGTCGCCCGGGCCGGCGATCACCCCGGGGG
>JBPCRH010000265.1:0-5913 GCA_050997075.1 Chthoniobacterales bacterium | reverse complement strand
CCCCCACTAGATCATACAATGCGCGGTGAGGTAAACGTGGCGGAGGCGAGGAACGAACCGCAGCGCACCGCCTCTGCCGGAGGCCTCCTTTGGAGAGCGGCAGAAGACACGAGCCGCGTTAGACGCGAGTGACCAAGGCGGCACTTTGCCTCACCGCCCATTGTATGATTCTCGTGGAAGCAGACCGGCGTGACAGAGGGCGGAGGGGGATCGGCAGCACGCAGCGTGACGGCAGAGGACTCGTTAGGGAGATTCAGGGCGAGTGCTCTGCCGGCGCGATTGCGTGCCGGGGTCTTTCTTCGAAGGCGGTGGCGCAGGAGGGCCGTTCTCATTTACTGCCGCAACGCTAGGCTAACTCTACTACTCGTTAGGCGTGATCGCCGACTTTGGCGATGACGCCGCGTCACGAGAGGTTGCGCCATGCGCTGTAAGTCAAGCCAACCACACAACAGGCTAAAAATAGCAGGATAGCGTCTCGAATAATTCGCAACTGCCAGATGTGCGAATATACCGCAAAGTCGTGTTCGCCGAATATTTCCAAGCGTGGATTGCCAGCCGCGAGCGCGGGATCAGGGTTCATTACCTCCAGCACGATATAGGTATCTTCAAATTCGTATCGATGTGCCCCGCCCAGTCCGAGTTCTACCGAGCGCGAGTCCGAACTTTCCCAGATGCGAGCCTGCGGCGAAAACGGCAGGTCTGTCGTGTAATAGCTATTCTTGATCAGCCGATCCGCCCGTAGCCCAGTCTTCGAAGACTCATAAGGAATAGCGTATGCACCGACTCTCACCTGCAAGGCCCTCGAGCTCTTTTGATACGATTCCGCCGGGATGGTTGGTATCCTGTCGAGCACCAAGGCGATTCGACATTCCCCTACATAATTCCACTCATCACCGCTGATCTTCCAAGTCATGATCTGGGGTTGTGTGACATCCGCCGCCTTGCTGAGGCGATTCTTGCCGATTTGAACCTGCCTTTCTAGATCAGCGAGCCATAACCCGCGGCTTAGCAGTAAGTACGCTAGAAGGAGACTCGCGGCGGCGCCGCTCGCCAGACGCTTCGCAGTATGCTTCGTGGCTCCCATCAACGCGGTTGCGCCCTCATATCCTAGATTTGTGCTCAGGTATCGCTGCGTTAGGCGATGGCACGTCAAACTTCAACGTCCGCCCGACTTAAACTGCGGCGTGTGAAATGCGTGCCAGAGCGCTGCTTGTTTGTCGCTCGCACTCGCCTCGTTCGCCCAAGCGCTGAGCGATGCCGCGAAAGCGCTCGGCCCGCCGACCCCGACGAGATTTCCATCGCTATCCCATTGGTCCGGAGATGCTCCTCGGAAATCCGGCATCGCCCGGTTAGGCGCGCCCGGCCTGTTTACCCAGTCGATCACCATTTGTGTTTGCTGGCTGGAGGTGAGCGGGGCATTGTAGCCGGTCACGTATCGCCCTTGGCCGTAGTCCCAGTGGCTGCCGGGAACCGAGCCGCCAGCCGCCTGAGCGGGAATCCCAAAGTAAACTGGCTCGCCAGAAACCTGACCGATGATAAGTCCCTGCCCTCTTGCTTGGAGAAAACGTGCGATCGCCACTAAGCTGATTGCTTCGGTCTTGCAGTTGTTTAGTCCGTTTCCATGTGAAGGGTTCCCGCTCACATGATCATACGCCTGTTGAACGTAGCGATCGAGGGATGCAGGTCCTTGCCACGATCCGCCGCCGCTTGCTATCAACCCGTTCGCAGCCCTGACATCTGTTCGAAAGTTTTGGGCCCAAACCCCATTCCATCCATTGCTGCCCCAGCTGTACGTGTTCGCTAAAGAGCCGTTAGCGTTGGTCGTATACACAAACGTATGGGTCGTATACGGACTCTGGGGCATCCAATTTGGGAGGCCCGCAATCAGTCTATTCCCGAAGTATGTGTCGGTTCCATTTGGATCCGTGTTGTTGACTGGATCACCGGCGCACAAAAGCCCATTACGCGATTCCGAGCCGAAGGCGTTCTCCGCCGTTAAACGCGGTGCGCCGGTGACTTCATCGACATCAAGGATGAGCGATGTTTCTTTCGCCATCTGTCGAGACGGACGGCTAGGGAAGAAGAGCGTTTCGAACGATGCCGGCACGAGTGCAAGTATGCCCGAGCCGTCAGGCTCAGGTCAACTACGCACGCCCGGCCGCTCGCTCGGTGCGTTCGCGCGGGTGATGCCGGCGATGGGCTTCTTTCAAATCGGTGATGGTGAGATGCAGGTAACGCTCGGTGGTGGCGAGGGAGCGATGGCCGAGGATCTCCTGGACGTGGCGCAGGTTGGCTTTGTTTTGCAAAAGATGGGTGGCGCAGGTGTGCCGCCACAAGTGACAGGTGACGTGCTTTTTGATCCGGGCGATGCGCGCGTATTTGGTCACGAGCTCGCCGAGGGTGTTGCGGGCGATGGGTGCTCCGCGTTGCGAGAGGAAGAGCCGACCTGCTCGCGACGTGTCGGAGTTAGTCGTTAGGCGCGCGCCGAGCAGCTGCGGGCGGATGGCGTTGATGTACGATTCGAGGAAGGAAGCGGCGACGGCGGTCAGCGGGACGACGCGATCTTTCGCGCCTTTGCCGCAGTTGATGCGCAGGAGTTCTTCCTCCAGGTTCACGTCGCCGAGGCAGAGGTTCATCAGCTCCTGTTTGCGGATGCCGGTGGAGTAAAGGACTTCCAGGATGGTGCGATCGCGGTAGCCGCGGACGGTGTGCACGTCGGGAGTTTCGATGATCTGGCGCGCTTCGCGCACGGTGAGGATGTTGCGCGGCAGGGTCTCTGGTTCGCGGCCGTAGCGGAGTGCGGCGGCGGGATCGCGCGCGATGAAGTTTTCTTCCGCGAGGAAGTGGAAGAGGCTCTTGATCGCGCTCAAGACGCGGTTCTGATAAGCGATGCTCCGTGCCGTGCCGCGCACGGTGGGCTGATAAAAGTGCCAGCGTTGGAAGTCGTGCAGCGTTGCAGTCGTTAGGCCAATGACATCCGATTGAGCCGACTTAGTTTCGGTAAGGAAGCGGAAGAGGAGTTGGAGCGCGGCGAAGTTGGTTTCGATGCCGCGCGGCGCGAAGTTGCGCAACTGGAGGTGGGAGCGGTAACGCTCGAGCAAAGAGTCGAGAGTCATTTCGTGCGGGACCTTGGATGGGCTTTGCGATGCGTGGCCTGCGCTTCGGCCGGGGCGACGCGCGTATAAATCTGGGTCGTCTCCAGCGAGCGATGACCGAGCAAGCGTTGCACGTAGGCGAGGTTCGCGCCGTTCTGTACCAGGTGGGTCGCGCAGGTGTGCCGCCAGAGATGCGTTCGTCCCGGCCGCTCAATGCCGGCGAGCTTTTTGTACTGATCGACCATGAGGGCGATGGCTGGTTTCTTGAGCGCGCCATGCGGCTCAGACGCGCAGAGCCAGAGGGCGCGCTCGTCTTTGCGCTGCGCGCTCCAAGGCAGACGGACCTCGCGCAGATATTCGGTCACGTAAGCGCTCGCCTTCTGGCCCATCGGCACGACGCGATCTTTCGCGCACTTGCCTTTGGTGACTCGGACGAAGCCGTTTTTGCAATCGACATCGTGGAGGCTGAGCGCGGCCATTTCTTCGCCGCGGATGCCGGTGGAGTAAAAGAGTTCCAGGATGGCGCGATCGCGGATGCCTTTCTTAGTCTGCGTGTCGGGAGCATCCAGGACGCGGCGCGCTTCCGCCTGGCTGAGCACATTTCGCGGCAAGCGGTCCTCCAGCTTTGGCAGGATCATGCCGAGACAGGGATTGAGCAGGATCGCGTCGGTGCTTTCGAGATGCTCGAAGAAGCGGCGCAGGCCGCTCAACTTCGCGTGCAGCGTATAAGTCGTTAGGCCTTGTTGCGTGAGCGCGAGCTGGTAGGCGCGTAAATGTTCGCGGGTCAGCTCGCGCACGTCCTCGATGCCTGCACTCGTTAGCCAAAGGAAGAAGGTGCTGAGCGATTGCGAGCGGGCGCGCAAGGTCGCGGGCGATTGTCCGCGCACGCGCAGGCTTTCAAGGAAGGAGGAGCGCAGCGCTTCCAGCGCGTCGGTGAAGATCACGCCTTAACCTCCGTGCCGTTTTTGCTTCCAGTACGCGGGGCCTCGTTACACAACACGTATATATGCCTCCCGCCAACAGCGGCGAGGTGGGAGCGTGCGGCTCCGTTTTCAGAGGGAAGAGGGCCTTTTTTCACCTCGCCGTTTTGCCGCGGCGAGGTTGCGGCGAGGTGGCTATTTCGAGCGGCGAGGTGGGGGTTCAGACCGGCGAGGTTCGACTCACGACGCAAGGTTTCCACTTCCTTCAATCCGTGCGCACGGCGCACGCCGGCGACCGCGGCCGGATCGGCATCGATCAAGCGATAGCAGAAGCGCAGTCCGGTGCGTCCGCAGACGGGCGCGAGGTACTCGAGCGCGACAAGCTCGCGCAGATAAACGCGCAACCTGGTGTCGCTCCAACGAAAAGTTTCCCGCAATTCGCGCCGGCTGAACTCCACTTTTTCCCTGGCCGTGTTTAACTCGACAGCTCGATGGTCGACGTGCTCACTGATTCGCTCCAATGCTTCACGGCTGGGGAAGGAAAGATCATCGAGCGATTGACCAAAAAGTTGGTGCGCCAGTTCGTTCGCAATCGCGATATCATCAAGCGTGGTCTCGATGTAGTCGCCTAGCTCCGCATCGTGCGTTCTCGGCCGCTGCATCTGGTGCAGGAATGTGACCGCGAGGATGAGGTTCAGATATTTGGGATGATCGCGCCGCAAGGCCAGCCGATCATCGCCATACGAGAGCAGCGGCTCGAAGGGGTTCACCACCGCGACCGGCGCGAGCAAGCGCTGGAAGGCGTGATGCTTCGCCAGGAGCGCGGCGCGCACCTTGTTGCGTTTGCGTCCTTCGAGCGTGTGGCTTTGCCGTTGCGCTTCGAGGATGGCGCGCGTTTGCTCGGGCGATTCATCAATCGAGAGCAGCACGTAACGCGAGCGCGTTTCCGCGTCGGTGTCGGGATCGGTCGTGGTTTCAAAAACCGCCGTCGGTCCGTGCACGATGTTGAGCTGCGTTTCGAGCCGGCCGCTGAGTGCGTTCTTGATCGTCGATTCAATGACGAGCTTCTTCTCACTGATCAAGTTGCGCAGCGCGTAGCGCGCCCCTTCCGCTCCGGCCACTTCCGCGATCGCCAGGCATTTGTGCCGCAAGCTATCTTCGCCTTTGTAAAAGAGCGCCTGGCCGCTCAAGGACGTCAGCTTGATCAGGTCTTCCCCTGGGCAAAGCGACAAGACCGCATCCTGCAGGTGTGATTTGCCTGCGCCCGAGCTCGAGAGGATTTGGATGGCGAGCGGGTCGTCCATTTTGCGGCTCGTCAGGCCGAGATAAAGCAGCAGGCGATTGCCTTCCTCGCCGATGATCCCGAGCTTGCCGAAGTCGCGCTGCAGTTCATCCATCAAGCCCGCGCTGCGTCCCATCCGCAGCGCTTCCAATCTTTCAGCGTCAGGCACGGTGATCACGGCGGCCGATGCGCTGTCGAGTTTTTGCGCGACGTATTTTTCCAGCGCCACGATCAAGCGATTGAGATCGGCTTCGACCGTCTCGGGCAGTTCGCGGAAGAGCCGCGCCGCTTCCGCGGCAAAAGTCTTGCGCGAACGCGACAGATAAAAATCCACGGTATCGATGTGGAAGCGCGCGCCGCCTGGTTGATCGCTCAGCGCTTTGATCGTCGCTTTCAAGCGCGAGGCGCTCGGCTTCTCAATCGCGCAGAGCTCGTAGGTTCTGCCGCTTTTCGAGAGCGCGAAGCCGTCGGGCGTCAGCGTGATTGTTTCTTCCCTAGCGGTCGCTTCCGGCGACGGATCAGCGGCCTGCCCCGGCGCATGTCGGGGCTGGGGAAGAAGAGTTCTAAACTCATCCGCGCTGCGCGAGAGGAAGAAGTCATTCGCATCCTTTACGCC
>JBPCRH010000205.1:0-5954 GCA_050997075.1 Chthoniobacterales bacterium | reverse complement strand
CGTTTAAGCTCCTCGTTTACGGTCCCGCAAAATCATAACGCAGGCGGTGAAGCGATCGCACCGACGAGGCGGGACCGCTTTCGGGTGATTGTCAGCGTCGCGCTTCTCGCATCGTTCCTGCTCTTCTTTCTGCGCATCTTCGCGCGCGAGCTGAATCACGATGAGGAGCAATTCATCGCGCCTCCGGCCTTACTGCTGCGGGCGGGACTTTTTCCCTACCGCGATTACGCCTGCTTTCACACGCCGGATCTTACTCTTGTCCTGGCGGCGCTCTACGCCCGAACGTCGCACCTGCTGCTCGTGGCGCGCGCTTTTAATGGGGTCTGCGCGGCGCTGCTCCTCGGGCTGATTTTCCTCGTCGCGCTGCGCCGTTTTCGTCCGCTCCTGGAGAAGCGCTGGCTCATCGGGCCTCGCCTGCGTGCTCATCCTGAGCTCGAACCCGTTCTTCCGCTTCACCGCGGGTCGCGCCTGGAATCACGACCTCGCGGTGCTCGCGATTGTCGCGGCTTACCTCGCGTTCCTGCGCAGCGGCCGCAGCGAACGCTCATGGCTTTGGCTGACCGGCTGTGGCGCGCTCGTTGGAATCGCCATGGGCACAAGGCTGTCGTTCGCGCCGATGGTGGCACCCTTCGCACTGGCCGCGGTTTTCTTTCCCGCTCGCGGCCGCGGAAGAGTGGCCAGCCTCGCGTGCTATTCCGTTGGGCTCGCGCTCGCGCTCTTGCCGGTCGCGTGGTTCGTCGCCGCCGCGCCGCGCCAATTCTTTTTCGATAACTTCACTTACACAATTCGATCAATCTCCTCTACCGCGAAAAGACCGTGCCGTCGGAGATTCGGTTCCTGAACAAGCTGAGCTTTCCTTTCCAATTCTTCCTGCGCTCGCCTTCGGACATTCTCCTGATTGCCGGCTTCATCGGCTTTGCCGTGCGGCCGTGGTGGCGCCGCGGCTGGAGGCAATGGACGAAGGACCGCGACCTGAGCGTGCTCCTGTTGCTCCTGCCTTTTCTCTTTATCGGAAGCTGGGCGCCGATGCTCTCGTATCGGCAATATTACTATCCGTTTGTCCCCTTCCTTCTCCTCGGAAATGTCATCGGTCTGGCGCGCGCGCCGTCACTGCGGCCGCAGGCACCTCGCTTCCTCTGGCTGACCGCATTCGTTAGTCTGGCCGAATCTCTCTTCTTTATTCCCGGCTCGCTCGCTTTCTACGACTATTCGCGCTGGCCCGTCTTCGCGGCGCACGCCCGCGGGGAGGCTCTGGCCGCGCTCGCCCCGCGCGGCCGTGTCCTCACCCTCGCGCCCATTTTTCCCTGGAAGGCGGCCGCGAGATTTATCCGGAATTTGCCACCGGCCCGTTTGCCTGGCGGACCGCTTCGCTGGTGGATCCGCAACGCCGCGCGGCTTTCCGCATGCTCGCGCCGGCGGACCTGTAGGGCTTCCTCGCCGCGGATCCGCCCGAGGCAATCCTGACCGGGTTAGAACATGCGGAGTTTGAGCTGCCCTTGCGCACGTATGCGAAAGCGCACGGATACACCGCGAGATCTTTACCGGGTCAGGGTGTCCTTTGGCTGCCTCGGCCGAGATAAAACCGATACGTGCCGATCTTGCGCTCGCCGTCGATCACGTCGACCGGGCCGAGAAATTTTACCGCTTCAAAATTGCGCTGGAGCGAGGCCGAGAGGCGCTCGTGCTTGGAGACAATCAGGCCATTCGCAGACGGGAAGGTTTCGACAAAGTTCGGCCAGACTTCCATCTGGTTGGTCGCCTTTTTTTCCAGAGGCACAAAGGTTTCCGGCTGGCCAGGCAGGTAAAAAGAAAGCAGCGCGGCGGTCATGTAATTATCGGCGACGACGAAGCGCGCGCCGCTCTCCTGCTGCGCCTGCGCGACGGCGGCGGCGAGATTGCGACTGCCGCGGGCGCGATCGAGCGGATCTTTTTTCCCAGGGAGATGAAGCCAACGGGTGTCAAGGAGCGCGATGGTTTCGGCCGCGGCAATGACGAAGGCGATACCAACGAGCCACCGTGTCCATGGATGTCGCCGGACCAGATCGAGCCATTTCGCAGTCAGCAGGATGACGCCGCCGACATAGGCGGCGGCGGTCCAGTTTGGTTGTCCCACGTAGCGAAAGCTGAGGAAAAAATAGAGCGCGAAAAGCGGCAGAAACAGGACCGCGACGTAGCCGCTCGCGGGCTGCGGCTTTTGCCAAAGCCACGGCCGGCAAAAAACGAATATCAGGCCGACGAAAAAGAATGGCGAAAAAACGCCAGCCTGCGCGCCGAGAAAAGCGAGCGCGAACCCGGGACGTAAAGGGCGCGCCTGTTGAAAACCGCCGCGCCTGAGCAACCAGTTACTGGTCGGCCAATCGTGCTGGATATTCCAGACGATCGCCGGCGTCAGGAAGAGCGCCGCGGTTAGCAGCATTACCCAAAAAGTCGTGCCGCGGAGATGCACGCGGCTGGGCCGGTCCCAAAGGCAGAAGACAAGGAAGGAAACGAGCTCGAGCGCGGCGGTGTACTTTGAGAGCAAACCGAGACCAACGAGCGCTCCCGTCAGGATCCATGGCCCAAGGTCGCGCCGATCTTTTGCCCACCAAAAAGCGAGTGCGGCCCAGCTCCAGAAAAAGACGTAAACCGTATCGATCGTCATGAGCGACGAACCGACCGCGAAAAGCGGGATGACCGTGGCCGCGACCATCGCCCAGAAGGCCGCGCGCTCCGAAAAAAGCTGGCGCGCGAGCAAAAGAATCGCGACCCCGGTGCCGCCGGCGAGGATGACGGCGAAGAAGCGAATCCCGAAGACGGTGTGCCCGAAAAACGCCGTGCCCGCGGCGATGAACCACGCCACCATCGGGCCCTTGTCGAGGTAGCAGATATCCGGATGGCGCGACCAGAGCCAGTAATAGGCTTCGTCGCCGACCAACTCCAGGTGGGTGCAGTAAAGCAGGTGGAAGATGGTGCCGAGAACGATCACCCCGAGCCCCGCCCGGAAATAGAACCGGCTGTTTTCGTGACCGCGTTCCGGCGATAAATCCTGATCGTTAGGCACAGCGGCGAATGACGAACTCGTTAGGCATTTTCACCCCTCGGCCGCGAGCTTACGGTCGTACCCGGACGGCGTCCCCGCGCTGTCCAGCCTCGGCCAACTCCATTTGTTCTTCCGCCGCGGTTTCGAATCGCATCGTGACGACTTCCCCACTGCGCGCGTCCACCTCGACTTCGTTCCAACCGTTGGAACCGTCCGGCTGGACGTCGATGGTCCAGATCAGCCGGCCGTTTTTCGCGATCAGCTCCGCCGCGCCGAGATGGCCTTTGGGCGCATGGTGCAGCGCGATTTTCTCGGCCTGATCCTGATCGATCTTGTGCAGATCCGCCCTCAAACTCGCGACGTGAACTCGAAAAAGGACGAAGCCCAGAACCGCAAGCGCGAAAGCGAGTCCAACCCGGCGGAACAAACGCTGCGCCGTCCCCTGCGAGAGATCGACGCCGAGCGTTTCGGTGGCCGCGAAGCGCGCCGCCGCCGGGCGCATCGGTTGAATCTGGCAGCGCCGCGAACCAAACCATTTCACCCCCAGAAGATCGACGATCGGGAGGAAGAGAAAGCTCGCGACAGTGTATCTCGATTCTCCATGGGCGCGCGCCCGGTGTTGCACCGGCTCTTCCTGCACGCGGAAGCCCGCCGCGACCGCGAACGCCGGCATGAAAGAATAAAGCGTGCGGATGGGGATGAACGAATTCACCACTTCGCGGCGGAAAACCTTCAGCGCGCAACCCGAGTCGGAGACTCCGTCGCCTAACCAGCGGCTGCGAAAACGATTGGCGACCCGCGAGATTTTCCGGCGCGCCCAGGAATCTTTTCGCTCTATTCGCACGCCCACAACCATGTCCGTCTCGACCAACCGCGCGAGCAACTTCGGGATGTCGCGCGGATCATTCTGGCCATCGCCATCCATCGTCACGAGGACGGGCGCGTGCGTTTGTTTGAAGCCAAAAAGGAGCGCCCCCGATTGTCCGCGGTTGCTCCGGAGATGATGCACGCGCACGGCTGGCCAGCCGCGCGCAAAGTCATCGAGAATCTGCGCGGTCTCATCGGTGCTCCCGTCATCGACAAGGATGACTTCGGCATCGGGATAATTCGTGGCCAGGACCAGTTTTAGTTCCTCACAAACGGTCTCGACGTTTCCACCCTCGTTAAAGAAGGGCACGACCACGGCAAAAGAAGGCGCTGCGTTCATGAAAACCGGCATCTCGAAGGTAGAACAGCCGAAAGTAAACACAATCAACCGACGGCCCTAAAAATTCCGGCGCGTTCGTGAGCGACGCCTCTCGCCTGTCGGTTGATTGTCCCCCTCTGCGCCGATAGCTTTTTCTTCCATGATCAACGTCACTGAGAGCGCCGCCAAACACTTGCGCGCCCTCCTCGCCGAACAGGCGGCGGAGAGCGGCCAAGGCTTGCGCGTGCAAATCGCGAAGGGTGGCTGCTCTGGCCTCCAATACGAGATGTCGCTCGGCCAGAAGCAGCAGGGCGACGCCGTCGTGCAGCGCGACGAGGTGGAATTTTTCGTCGATCCGGAGAGCGCCGATTACCTGCGCGATGCGACCCTTGATTTTAGTGACGGCCTGACCGGCGCCGGCTTTCGCATCGTCAATCCGAACGCCGCGCGCACCTGCGGTTGCGGCACCTCGTTCGAGCCCGTGCGTCCCGCCTAACGAACGGCGGCGGCAGCAGCAGCGGCCTCCGGCATGGAACCCGATCTTTTTCGCTTCGACGATCCGCACGGTTTCCAGCGCAAGCGCACGAATTACTTCGGCTGGACGATCCTGATTCTTCTCCTCATCGGGCTGGTCTTCGCGGCCTGGCTCGGGAGCTTTTACATCCTCGGGCAACCGGAACGGCCGGAGAGCTATCGGATCCTGCAGAAGCTGCACAAGATCGATACGCCCAAGCGTTTTGCTCTGACTGCGGCGCCCGCGGGCGAATTCCTCAAGCCGAAGCAGCTCTACGCGCGCTATAGCGCGATGGGCCCGGCCGAGCTGGCGCGGAAGGATGCGGAGCTGACGCGCAACTTCATCCGCAACTTCCAGCAGGTGCACGGGCTGGGCACTTACTTCGTCGGACGTTTTAACATCATGGCCGCGCGTGAGCTCACCGCGGACGATGCTTTCAGTCCCGGCGCATTCGCGCTCGCCCGCGCGGTCGAGCAACCGGAGCTGCTCATGGAGCACGTCTCCACGACCGCCGACGAACACGACGCGAAACTTCTCTCCCCGCGCCTTGCCACGGGGATGGATGTGAATTTCGAGCGCAGCCATGATTTGTCGGCGGTCATCCACGCCGAGCGTCTGCCCGACGGGCGGATTCAGATCACGGCCATTCCCCTGCTCTACGGCAGCTACGCGGCAACGCGCGGGACCGGCACTTTCAGCCTCGAGCCGCCCAAGGACATAAATCTCGACGCCGGTTGGCCGATCTTTAAGGGCAACGCCCGGCACACCGCCGAGGTCCGCTACGACAGCTACCGCGAGAAGCTCGCCCCGACGACCAGCTCGCTCCCGATTGTCGGTTTGCCGCCGGCCAAATCCACGGCCCTGCCGGAAGACGCTCTTGTCCGCGTGGAAGCCGCCGTACCACTCGACGACGAGCCGGTGCCGGCCACGGCGACGAGCCGCTCCAGCCGTCGCCTCGATGTCGCGCGCGCGGGCAGTCTGGCCAAAAACGCTGCGCCTTCCCCGGCGGCGACGCCGATCCTGGTGGCGCAAGCCGTCGCGGCGGTCTCGCCTAACGAGGCGGCGGCTTCGCCCGAGCCGCGGGTGATGAAAGCGCTCCCGCTCGATGCCGCCACCCCGGCGGTCGCCATCGCTTCCACCACCGGGGCGACCTGGCGAACTTTCAGCCCGGGGCAGATGCCGCTCGGTCGCCTCGTCGATCCGAACGGCCTGCGCGAAGTCGCGAACAACGGCAC
>JBPCRH010000177.1:0-5003 GCA_050997075.1 Chthoniobacterales bacterium | reverse complement strand
TCGGCCATCGCGCTCAGTTAGGGTTGGGCCGCCGCGACCTGGCGGAAGAGCGCTTCCGCCGCGGCGTAATGGCCGGCCTTCAATTCCTCCCGCGCCTGCGGAATCTCCGTCACGGCATCGACCACCTGCGATGCGGTCGCGGCTCCCTCCTCCGTCTCCGCCGCTTGCCGTGCGGGCTTGTCCCAGGGCAACTGCACATGCGAGCGCCAGTCGGGCAAATGATGGAGCCCGATCCAGATCCCGTAGCCGGCCGCGCCTAACGACAGGAGCACGGCAAGCAGGACCAGGATCTGCACCGGCCGGCTCCAGCGCGCGCGCAATTCCTCCTCCCGCGCGACGAGCGTAGCGCGCGCCGCCTGCAGGTCCTCGATCAACTCCTTGTAGGAACTCTGCCGGTCGTCCGGGTTGGGCTGGAGCATGCGATCGATCACCGCCGCGGTCTCGCCGGAAACTTGCGGCGCGATCTGCTGCAGCTTTGGCGGGTGTTCCTTGATCTGCTGCAATTCCGCGGCCGCGAGCGTCTCGCTCTCGAAGGTGGGGCGGCCGGCGATGGCGTGAAAAAGCGTCGCCCCGAGGCTGTAAAGATCGCTCCGAAAATCCTCCGGTTTTCCGGTCAGCCGCTCTGGCGCAATGTAGTAAGGCGTACCCCAGATTTCGCCCTGCGCCTCGGCATTTTTCTCCGCGAGCAGGGCGAGGCCAAAGTCCACGATCTTCGCGGTGTGCGCGTCGGCGAAGAGGATGTTGCCGGGCTTGATGTCACGATGGATCAGGCCCGCCTGGAGCGCCGCCTGCAAGCCCTGCGCCACCTGCAAACCGACCTCGAGCGTGCGCATTTCGGTGAGCTTTTTTTCATCCTCGATCCGGTCGTCAAGACTTCCGCCATCGACCAATTCCATCACGACATAAAACTGCCCGCCGTCGCTCCCGACCGAGTAAACCTCGACCACGTGCGGATGCTTGATCGAGCCGGTGATGCGCGCTTCTTCCTGGAGTTTCTCGGTGAAACCCTGGTCGCTCGCGAACTCTTTGCGCAACAGTTTGAGCGCGACGAAGCGATTCAGATTGTTGTCGCGCGCTTTGAAAACCGAACCCATCCCGCCGGTCCCGAGCGGCTCGACGACTTCATAGTTTTCAAACGTCCGCTCGACCCGCAACTGCGCCCCGCAATCGGGACAGGTCACTTTGCTGAACGGCTCGAGCCCTGTCGTCTCGACAAGTCGCCCGCAACTCGCACAAGCCTGCGCGGGCGCGCCGTCGGTGGCTGACATCGCGTGGATAGTAACATCCCGCGTCGGCCCGGCAATCGTCGCCCTCGACAACCCGAGCGCTTCCCCGGAGTGTGCGCGATGTCTCGGCAGCTTCGGCTCGTTTACTTTCTCGTGGTGATTTTTAGTGCCTCAAGCACGGCGTTCGCCGAGCAGCCTTTCCAGTTCTCCGAGACGCCGGGGAAGTTGCCGAAAGAAGTCGTGCCGAAGAGCTACGACATCCACATTCAACCGGCGATCAAGGAGCGCACGTTTACCGGCTCGGAGACGATCGTGATCGAAGTCGCGAAGGCGACGAAAACGATCACGCTGAACGCAAATGCCCTAACGATCGCTTCCGCGAAATTGCTCGATGCGACCGGCAAGATTAAGCAGACCGGGACGGTCGCGCTCGATGCCGGCGAGCAGACGGCGACGTTCACTTTTCCCGAGGACGTCACTCCGGGCACGCATCAGCTCGCGCTCACTTTCGCGGGGAAAATCAACACTGCGGGCGAAGGACTTTTCGCTGCGACTTATGAGGAAACCGGGAGCAACGCGACCAAGACGATGCTCGGCACGCAGATGGAAGCGACCGCCGCGCGCCGGATGTTCCCCTGCTGGGACGAACCGGTTTTCCGTGCCCGCTTCCGCCTCACCGCGACGGTGCCGCAAAGCTTCACCGCGATCTCGAACATGCCGGTCGAGCGCGAGAAAAAAAACGGCGACACCCGCGAAGTGCGCTTCGGCGAAACCCCGCCGATGGCGAGCTACCTCGTGGTCTTCTGCGCGGGTGAATTCGACACGATCGAGGGCGCGGCCGATGGCGTGAAGATCGGGGTCGTGACGACGAAGGGCAAAGCCGAGACCGGTCGTTATGCGCTGGAGAGCGCGGAGAAAATTCTTTATTACTACAACGAATATTTCGGGATCAAATATCCGCTGCCGAAGCTCGATCTCATCGCCGTGCCCGGCGGTTTCGGCGGTGCGATGGAGAACTGGGGCGGGATCGTCTACTACGAAAGCGCGCTCCTGTTTGATCCACTAAAATCCTCCGAGAACGCGAAGGAACGCATCTTCGAAGTGATCGCGCACGAGATGGCGCACCAGTGGTTTGGCGACCTCGTGACCATGGCCTGGTGGGACAACCTCTGGCTAAACGAAGGCTTCGCTTCGTGGATGGGCACGAAGTGTTCGGATCATTTCAACCCGCAGTGGCAGGTCTGGTTGCGCGCCGCCGCGGACAAGGATCACGCCATGGCCACGGACGCGCTTTCGGTCACGCATCCGATCCAGCAACCGGTCAAAACCGAGAGCGAAGCCGACAGCGCCTTTGACGAGATCACCTATCAAAAGGGCCAGTCTTTTCTGCGCATGCTCGAGAGCTATCTCGGGGAAAACGATTTCCGCGCCGGCATCCGCGCTTACATGCAGGCGCACAAATATTCCAACACGACCACGGCCGATCTCTGGCAGGCGCTGGCCGGCGCCTCGCACAAACCGGTCGCGGAAATCGCCGCGAGCTGGACCGAGCAACCCGGCCTGCCCTTGGTCACGCTCGCTCCGCACGACGATGGCCTAACGATCAGCCAGGAGCGCTTCACCGTGCACCAAAAGGATCCGAAGGCGCTCTCGTGGAAAATCCCGATTCTCTGGGAAACGTTTGCGCCTAACGAAAAGCCGGCGACGCCGCACGCGTATCTGCTCGAGAAGGATTCCGCCACCCTCCCCGGGGCGAAAGCTGGCGAGACGATCAGCCTGAACGCCGGCGACGTCGGCTATTACCGGGTGAAGTATGACGAAAAGAACTTCGATCGCCTTCTCGCCGCCGCGCCGCAATTGCCCGAGGCCGCGAAAGTCAATCTCCTCTCCGACGCCTGGGCGCTGGTCAAAGCCGACCGCGGATCGATCGCGAGTTATTTCCAGCTCGTCGAGGCCCTCCGCGACGACAACGGCCTCGCTGTCTGGGAACAAATCACCGGCACGCTCGAATTCATCGACCGGCTCGGTCTCGGTCTGAAGGAGCGCGCGGCGTTTCGCGATTACGCGCGCTCGCTTTTGCAACCTGTCTTCGCACGCGTCGGCTGGGATCCGAAACCGTCGGAACCGGTCGTCACCGGCCTGCTCCGCGTCGACCTTCTCGGCACGCTCGGTCAACTCCGCGATCCCGCGGTGGCCGCAGAAGCGCAGCTGCGTTTCCAGCAGTTCGTCGCCCATCCGGACTCACTGCCGGTGAATCTGCGGGCGGTCGTTTGTGACATCGCCGCCCGTTCCGCCGACCAAAAAACCTGGGAGCAACTGCACGAGCTCGGCCGCGCGACCCAGAACATCGGCGAGAAGGGCAACTACTACACCTCCCTCGCGCTCGCGCCGGATTTTAGAGCGCAGACGTTCGCCCTTTCGTTAGGCGACGAACTGCCCACGACCTACGCGACCCGGCTCATCAGCATCTTCGCGCGCGCTGGCGAGCAACCCGAAGCGGCCTGGAAATTTCTCCTGGCCCATCGCGCTGAGCTCAACGCCAAGCTCGACAGCCTTGGTCGGATCAATTTCGTCCCGGGCATCGCCCGCGGCTTCGACTCGGAAGCGCGCGCCGCGGAGCTGGAGAAATACGCGCGCGAAAACATGGGCGCTGAAGCCGGCTCCGAAGTCACCAAAGCGGCGGAGGAAATTCGCTCCAAGGCCGACCTCAAGGCGCGCCTTTATCCCGAGCTTGCGAAATGGATCGCCGCGCGGCCCGCGGCCCCCGCGCCTTGATCGAGCTCGAAGTCACAAAGGCGCACAACGGCATGCGCCTCGATCGGTTCCTTGCAGAGGCGCTCCCGCAATTTTCGCGCGCGCGTTTGCAGGAATGGATCAAGAGCGGCGCCGTGACCTGGCAGGGCGGCCCGGCCCGTCCGCGCGAGGCCATCCACACCGGCGATGTCGTTAAGCTGATTGAGCCGGCGCTCGCCCCGAGCCGCGCGCAACCAGAAGAAATCCCGCTCCAGATTCTCCACGAGGACGACGACCTGCTCGTTGTCGACAAGCCCGCCGGGCTCGTCGTCCACCCGGGCGCCGGCAATCAGGAGCACACGCTCGTCAACGCGCTCCTCCATCACTGCACCGATCTTTCGGGCATCGGCGGCCAGCAGCGACCCGGCATCGTGCATCGGCTCGATAAGGAGACGAGCGGGGCCATGGTCGTGGCCAAGAACGACGTCACTCATCAGGAGCTCTCGCGGCAATTTGCCGACCGCGAGATCACTAAAATTTATCTCACGCTCGTCACCGGCACCTTCCGCCGGCTCCGCGGAACGATCGACGCCTCGATCGGGCGGCACCCGATTCATCGCAAGAAAATGGCGGTAAACCTGGAGCGCGGGCGCACCGCGCGAACCGATTATCGCGTGCTCGAAACGGCGGGCGGGATCAGCCTGGTCGAGTGCACGCTGCATAGCGGACGCACGCACCAGATTCGGGTGCACCTGCATCATCTCGGTCATCCGGTTTTGGGCGACAGCCTTTACGGACGGAACCGGCAAATGGCCGCGCCGCGCCAGATGTTGCACTCGTGGAAGCTAGGCTTCACGCACCCCGGAACGGGTGCGCGCCGGCTTTTTGAAGCGCCGATCCCGGAAGATTTCCGGGTCGCGCAGACCGTTCGTTAGGCCAGGCGCGCGGACTCTGGGTAGCGCCCACGTCTCGTGGGCTGGCGACGGTGTTCCACCGTCGCGAATTTTCCTTTCATGTCTCCCTTCCTGTGACGCTCACACCAGT
>JBPCRH010000018.1:0-3768 GCA_050997075.1 Chthoniobacterales bacterium | reverse complement strand
GGCGATGGTGACGGTGATCGTCGCGCTCCTGACCGCGCGACGGAGCTGGAGCGAGGTCTCGTATTTCTGGGGAATTGGCGGGACGTTTCAGGCGATTCTCACCCCCAATCTGCCGGTGGGTTTTCCGAGTATTCGGTTCCTCAGCTTCTTCGTCGGGCATTGCGGCATCGTCGCGGGCGTGATCTACCTGCTCGTGGCGCGGCGTTTCCGGCCATCGTTAGGCTCGGTCTGGCGGACGCTCGCCTGGTCGGAGCTTTACCTCGCCGCGACTCTGCTCGTAGATCACCTGACGACGGTGAACTACGGCTTCCTTCTCCATAAGCCCGCGGCTCCTTCCATCCTCGACTACCTCTCGGCGACGCACTGGCTCTACCTCGTGGAACTAAACGCGCTCGCGCTGGTTTTTTTTGCGCTGCTTTACGCTCCGTTTTTTGTCGCTGACCTTGGCCGGCGCGGCGGCCCCGGCGCGCGGTCGGGCGGGGGTTTTGCGGGCGCGCCGCGGAGGTCGGACGCGGGGAGGCGCTGACGGTCGTGCTTTCCGCGGAAGCTTCGCCCGTCGAAGTCGGATCACGGGGATGGCTCGAAGCACGGGCAGCTCGACCGGGATCGCGCGCCTGATCTCGATCTCTTTCGGAGGCGCGGCGGGAGTGCGGAATTTCGCAAACAACGCCAGCGCATCGTCGGCGACGTCTGGAGCGGTGCGTTTGGTGCGGCGATTAAGCGCATCGGTGCTGCCCGGGAAAACAAGATGGACTATGCCCGGCGGCACTTCTTTCGGGCCGATGCCGCCATCCTCCGGATCCGGGTCGATGCCGAGCGCGCGCGCGACCATCATGGAGCCTTCGCCGAGTTTTAGTGCCGGACCGAAATCGCCAAAGATCACGGGCACAACGTCTCCGTTTTTGTAAAGCGCGACGCCGAGGTCGCCCAACTGCGCGCCCATTTGGTTGAGGGTGCGTCCGGAGATTTTCTCGCCGCCGCCGGTCTGATTCAGGGGCAGGACGATGAAGGGATATTTCCCGGAATCGAGCGACTTGCCCGTTTCGTCGCGCAAGGACGTTTGGTCCTGCCCGGTCGGATCGCCGCCCGCTTCCGGCGCGACGCCATCCGCGTCGATCGCAAATTTCGCCTCGTAAAAAGCGCGGGCACCGGCGCGTTCGGAAAGGCGTAACCGCTGTTGCGCACGCAGCCGCTGTAGTCGTTCCAATCGCGCACCGGCTGCGCGCCATCCCAGAGCACGCCGGCGGCGGCGTTGAAATGCGCGACCGCGAATGACGGCAGTTTGTAGTCGCCGCTGAAGCGAAAAGTTTCCGCGCCCTGCGGCTGCATGCCTTGACCGACACCGAGATCGAGCACGAGCGGTTTGCCGTTGAGCGCGACCGGCGGATTCTTGCCGACCGTCGGCCAATCGGTGATGCCGAGTTGCGCCGCCGTGTTCGCGCCGAGGATTCCATCGGAATTCTCCGCGCCCATCCGCTCGATTTGAAAACGGATGATCGCCATCTGCATCTGCGGCCCGCAATCCGCATCCGGGATGAAGCTGATCAGCCCGAGATCGTGCAGGATCGATTGCACGTGCCGGACGAGTTCGCCGTGCGAACCAAAGCGAATCGTGGCCGCGCGCGCGAGATCGATGTCCTGCGCCATCGCTTCCACTTCGCTGCCGTGGACCAGAATGTAACGGAAGCGCGCCTGATCGAGGTTGTAGGCGGTCTGGCGAAACGCCGCCCACGGCCCTGACTCCTTGCGGAGGTGATCGTTCGTCGTCGGAAAACCGACCACCACCTGACAGCCGGCGCTGGAGTAACCGCTGTTCACGCCAGCGGAAAATCCGCAGTGCAAATTATCGAACTGCACGCCGCGCTCGAGCCGGTCGTGGAAATCGAAATCCAGGTCGTCAGTGTTGCGCAGGACGACGCGTTCTTCTTCCTGTCGAAACGCCTGATGGCCGCTCCGTTTGTCGGCGTGATGCATCCCCTTCACGAAGCTGTAGTAGCCGGTGAGCAACTGGTTCACGCCCGCGCCGCCTTTCCCTTTCGCACTGATCACGAGAGCTTGATTCGGGCAGGTGCTGCCCGGGAAAACCGCGAGCGTGCGTCGCTCCGGCATCCATTGGCCGAGCGTGCAGCGCGGGTTGAGGTAATTTACTTCCGCGGTCTTGAGCGAGCGCGAGGGAGCGAAGGAAACGTCTTCCGGATCGAGCGGGAGACAGCCGCGGAAGCCGAAGAAAACGAGACCGTTTTCCGGCACCGCAAACAGGTTGCGGCGCGCAAGTTGCCGCGAGCAGATCGTGGGTGATTTCGAATGACATGGGCGTGAACCTTCGGGTCGTTGTTGTTTGCGAAAAATTTCCAGGTCAGGGATTTAGTTCCTCAGGCGGATCGGCCTCGATCGCTTCGAGGTGCTCGCCCGGAGCGACCGGCAACGGCACCTTCTTCGGGTCCTTCGGTTTTTCTTCCGGCGCCTTGCCGGCGCTGCGGATGTTGATGAAGCGATTGAGAAGATCGAACCAAAACGGCGCGCCGAGCGTCGCGGCCAGCGCGGTCAAAACCCAACCAAGGATATGGCGCCGAAGCGCGTCGAGGATTCCGTCGGCGAAGCCGAAGTGCTGGAAAGGTGACGAGAGATCTAGATCGGTCGCCGGCCCGCCCCATCCGATCGGCAGCCGGAGTTGATCGAGCTGCGCGATCGTATCACGGAGCGCGCCGGTGCGCTGGGTGACGCTGGCGTTCTCATCCGTCGTCGTCGCGGGTGGGGGGAGCTTCGCCGCGGCCTCGGCATTCGCGACGAGCGCGGCGCGCAACGCCGCATCGTGCGAGAGCCGGTTCGCGAGCACGATGGTGTCGACGTTTAGCAAAACCGCGAGGAGGAAGCCGAGCGCGAAGAGCGCGCATTGGACGTGACGTTTGTAGACGCCGCTCGTGCGCTCCAGCGCGTCGTTGAACCAAACCTCGAGCGAAGCCTGGAAGTGCGCGAAATCATCCGCCGCTTCATCGAGCAGCAGACTGAGCGGGAGGCGCAGTTCGTCGGGCAGGAGATTGATCCGCGCCTGGAGATGCTTACCCTTCGCGATCCGGCGGGTGCTGCCGCTGACGACGTCGAGGAGCGCGAGCGCAAACGTGCGCGACGGAATGTAGGAAGGCCGGTTCGCGCGGGAGAGTCCGGCGATCAAGGGGTGATCGTAAACCTGTTTTGCCAGGCTCTGGCCGTTCGCGACTGGCAAGAGGTGCTGCAGCCCTCGCCAGAGGACGCGCCCGCGATACTTGAGCAGCGCCGCGAAGAGTTCGCTCACGGCGGTGACCATGAGGCTGACAAGCAGGTAGACGAAGACGATGCCAATCGCGACGTCGAGAATGCCGGAGTTGAACATGGGGTAGCCGGGACGCCCCGTTTTAGGAAACGGGCGCGACGGGCGCACGCAGGAAAGCGCTTGCCGCCGCGGGTGCGCGGCGTTTTGAATCGGGTGATGCGACGCGCGCTTTGCCTCTTCCTCGGCAGCGTCCTCGCGGTCGGCGCGGCGGAACCGCAGCCGCAGCCGCAGCCGGTTGACCGACTCATCCCCTGGCTGCTCGAGGAAACTTCCGCGCTGCGCGGGATTCCTTTTCGCGAAGTGATCTTTGATACGACCGGCAAAAAGGTGCTCGCGCTCGATCGGCAAAACGTCACCGATCAGCGCGTCGTTAGGCAAATTTCCGGCGCGCTCGATGAAGTCGTGAGGCAACTAAACGCGCCCGGGAGCGTGATCCAGGGTATCCCGCGGATCAACGA
>JBPCRH010000006.1:0-10257 GCA_050997075.1 Chthoniobacterales bacterium | reverse complement strand
AAAAGTCACGTCGACAGCTTCGTCATCATCAGCGGCGACTCGGATTTCTCGCCCCTCGTGAGCAAGCTGCGCGAGAACGACAAGACCGTGATCGGCGTCGGGGTGAAGCAGTCGACCTCCGACCTTTTCATCAGTAACTGCGACGAGTTCATCTACTACGACGATCTCGTGCGGGTGGAGACGGCCCGAAAACAACGGAGTGGTCGCCCGGCGCCCGCCGCGCCGCCGAACGGATCGGCCGCCGGCGAAAAAACGACGCGCAAACAGCCGCCGCAAGGCCCCTCCGTCGACGAGGCGCTCGACCTTCTCGCCAAAACCCTCGACGCCCTCCGCGCGGAACGCGGCGAAGATTACCAGATTCACGGCTCGCTCATGAAGCAGGCGCTGCGACGGCAATGGCCCGGCTTCAACGAACGCGCGCACGGTTTCAAGGCGTTCAACGACCTCCTGCTCGAGGCGGAAAAGCGCGGTCTGCTCAAGCTCGCGCGGGACAAACAGGCCGGGAGTTACACCGTGCACGCGGTCGAGTAGCAGTTGCAGCCGGGGGCTGTGACCCCGGCTGTTGTGGCCGGCAAGCAGACCTTTGTTGCCGGGGTCAGCGCCCCCGGCTACAACTGCGCGCAACCAGGTCATCGCACCAGCCGGGCAAGAGCGAGCGTCCGCGTCGCGTCGAATTCGGTGGAATGAACTTCCGCGCAGAAACACGTGAATTTATTCCGGAAAACGAAGTCTTAAGTAGAACGACCTCACGTTTCTACCGAGACGCTGCTGAGATCGCCTTGCCCATGCAAAACCGAGATTTTCTTCAACGCTATCGCCTGTCCCTCGGCCGGCACGGGCTGCCCGTGGAACTGCATCGCACCCCCGCGGGCACCACCTACCGCGCACATGAGATCGCGACCGGCCGCGAAGTGGCGATCGAGCTCGTGCCTTGGACGCGAACCGATTCCGCCGCGGACGAGCAACTCCAAGCCGTCGCAACCTCCGCGCGGCAGATCAATCACCCCGGCTTTCCGGCGCTCCACGATTTCGGGATTGAAGAGGAGCAGCTCGTTTACGTGACCGATTCTTTCGAGGGGCACTCCGCTGAAGCCTGGGTGGCAGCGCGCGGGCCTTTGCCGTTAGGCGCGGTTTTGCGCGTCGCGCTCCAAGTCGTGAGCGCGCTCGGCGCAGCGAATTATCACCGAGTCCATCACCGCGCGATCAATCCGGCGAACATCATTTTCATTCCCGGCCAGACGGCGGAAGGCGACTGGCCGGCGGTCAAGGTGCTGCACTGGTTCGGGCCGGCGGCGGATGTTTTTGCGGCGGAAGGAAAGGATGCGCGGGCGGATACAGCGGTTCGTTTCGCGAGCCCGGAACAGCTTCGCGGCGGGACGGTCGATTTCGCTTCGGCGGTTTTTTCGCTCGGCTGCACCATGTGGTTTTTGCTCACGGGCACTCCGCCGATGGTGCGGGGCGCGGAGCAGATCCGCGCGCGGGTCTCGACGTTGCGCGGGGTGCCGAAGATCGTGCGCCATTTGCTTGGGCGAATGTTGCGGGTTGATCCGTTGGAACGCCCGCTCGACCCGGTCGCGCTGCAGGCTTACCTGCAGACTTGCCTGACGCGGGTGGAACGGTTGCAGGCGAGGCGGAATCGCTGGGGATTTGTCCCCGCGGCGCCGCTGCCGGTGGCTGCGGTGAAGAAAACCCCGCGGGAGTGGCCGGTGAAAGCGCTCGCGATCGCGGCTTTGCTGCTCCTGTTTGTAACTTTGGCTGCGGTCGCGGTTCCCCGCTGGATGCGTTCCCGGAACACGCGGAACGTGGCCCTGAACCAGCCACCACAGCCTAACGAGGGCGTGATCGAATCTGCGGCGCCCGCGGAAGGCCCGAACGAATTTGTCGATGAGCCCACGCCAACGATTGCCGTGACTCAGTTCGATTCTCTCTCGCCAAACGAACTCGCCGGGGCGGCGGCGGCGGCGGCCCAGTCGCCGGAGAGCGCCGTGGCCCAGAGCGAGGAATCCGCGCCTGACGCACCTGCCGTGCCGGTGACGGCAACGAGGTCGTCGGAGAGCGCTGTGGCTCAAAACGAAGAATCCAAGCCTAACGAACTTGCGGCGAAACCGAGTCCGACCATGGCCGTCATTCAGACCGATAATTCTTCGCCTGACGAACTCGACATCCCACCCAGCCCAAGCGCGGCGCCGACGGTCGCGATCGCGCAGGCCAAGGAAACGACCGCGCTGGAGCCGGCCTTGGTTCCCCAGAGCGAAACGGTCCCAGATGTGGTGCAGGTGGCGCCCACCTCCCCGATGCCGGTCGCGCAGGCAGAGGTGGCCGCCGCTGCACCGCAGGTCGCGACGTCGACGCCGATGGAGCCTGAAGCACTAAAAACCGAAGCAACGCCGCGCCCGAAGCCCACCACGCTCGCGGCGCGCTCGACGGCGACTCGCAAAAAGACCACGCGCCATCCCCCGACGACAGTCGCGAAAGTTTCCAATCGCAGCGTGCGCCATTCCCACACCAAGGTCGCCGGAAACCAAGTGCGGCGCGCGCGCAAAATCCCGACGCTCCGGGTGAACTCGCATCCGGCCGAGCTCGTCGGCACGACTTCGGACGGCCGCTGGATTCTCTCCGTCGCCTCGTCGGGCGAGCGACTTATCGTGCCGCCGCCGCCGGGATATTCTCGTTAGGCGCTTCCGGCCTCACGAGTTCCTGGAAGACTTCCGCGGCGATCGCAAACGATCGCACCCGCGCCGCGTGATCGTAAATCTGCGCGGTCGCGATGATCTCATCCGCGCCGGTTTCCTCGAGGATTTCCGAGAGCCGCTCGCGCACCTTCGCGGGCGAGCCGATCGCGGTGCAGCGCGTGCGTTGCAGGACGGCGGCGCGTTCGCCCGCGCTCCAAAGGCCGTCCATGCTTTCGACTGGCGGCGGAAGTTTCCCTGGCTGTCCGCGGATCATTTTTATGAACTGCAGCTGCGCCGAAGTCGCGAGGCGTTGCGCTTCCTCATCGGTCTCGGCCGCGTAGACGCCCGCGCCGACGATCGCGTGCGGCTGCGCGAGGACCGCGGAAGGTTGGAAATAGCGACGGTAAAGAGCGAGCGCGACGTCGAGATAATCGGGCGCAAAATGGGAGGCGAACGCGAAGGGCAACCCCATCTCCGCGGCGAGGCGCGCACTAAAATCGCTCGAGCCTAACAAATAGAGCGGCACCTCCGCGCCCGCGCCCGGCACCGCCTGCAACGCCTGCCCGGGAAGCGCCGGCGCGAAGTAGTGTTGCAGCTCGACGACGTCGTCCGGAAAAGTGTCGCCGTTGCTCCCGAGATTCCGGCGCAGCGCACGCGCCGTGAGTTGATCGCTCCCCGGGGCGCGCCCGAGCCCGAGATCGATCCGTCCCGGATAGAGCGCGGCGAGGGTGCCGAACTGCTCCGCGATCGCGAGCGGCGCGTGGTTCGGGAGCATGATCCCGCCGGCGCCGACGCGGATGCGTTTAGTGCCTCCGGCGACGTGGCCGATCAGGACCGAGGTCGCGGCACTCGCGATCCCCGGCGTGTTGTGATGTTCCGCCATCCAGAAGCGGTGATAACCGAGCGCCTCCGCATGGCGCGCGAGGTCGAGGGTATTCCGAAAAGCGAGCGCCGCATCGCCGCCGTCGATGATGGGCGAAAGGTCGAGCAGGGAAAAATATTTCATCGGTCTGTCAATCTATCGCAGATCGAAGGCGTCGCTGTCGCATCGTCCTCCCGAGCGGAGCGCAGCGGAGTCGAAAGATCCCGTGGAAGTTTTGTGAAGTCTCGGTTCAAGGAAGCCCGGCGGGATCCCTCGACTGCGCTCGGGAGGACCGGTGCGCGTGCTTTTGGCGAAGGCCGCGCGGGTGATGTTATATTCTCCGATGGATTACACTCGTCTCGGCAATTCCGGTCTCCAAGTCTCGCGCCTCTGCCTCGGCTGCATGACCTACGGCGTGCCGGAACGCGGCAGTCATCCCTGGAGTTTAAACGAAGAACAAAGCCGCCCCTTCATTGCGCGAGCGCTCGAGCTTGGGATAAATTTTTTCGACACCGCCAACGCTTACTCTGCCGGCACAAGCGAAGAAATCATCGGCCGGCTTTTGCGCGAGATGGGGAAACGCGATGAGCTTGTGGTCGCGACAAAGTGCTTCTACGCTTGGCGTGACAGGCCGAACACCGGCGGCCTCTCGCGCAAGGCGATCATGCAGGCGATCGATGATAGCCTCGGCCGGATGGGGATGGATTACGTCGATCTTTACCAGACGCATCGCTGGGATTACGACACGCCGATCGAGGAAACGCTCGAGGCGCTCCACGATGTCGTGCAGGCGGGAAAGGCGCGCTACATCGGCGGGTCCTCGATGTATGCCTGGCAATTTGCGAAGGCGCTCCAGATCGCGGAGCGCCGCGGCTGGACGCGCTTCATCTCCATGCAGCCGCATTACAATCTTCTCTACCGGGAAGAAGAGCGCGAGATGCTGCCGTTGTGCGCGGAGGAAAAAATCGGCGTGATCCCGTGGAGTCCGGTCGCTCGCGGGAAGCTCACGCGTCCGTGGCAAGACGAGGGCGGCGGCCGCGCGCAGACCGATGAATTTGGGAAGACGCTCTACCAGCCGACGGAGGACGCGGATCGGGAAGTCGTTGGGCGGCTCAATCAGATGGCGGGGGAAAAAGGCGTGCCGCCGGCGCAGCTCGCGCTCGCCTGGATGCTCCATCAGCCGGTGGTGACCGCGCCGATCATCGGCGCGACGAAGCTCGGCCATCTCGACGACGCGGTGGCCGCGTTGGAGTTAAAGCTCACGCCGAACGAGATCGCAGCGCTGGAAGAACCGTATGTGCCGCATCCGGTGCTCGGTTTTTCGTGACGTCGAAATCGCCTCTGCCGGGTAGCGCCCACGTTCCGTGGGCTGGTCGCGGCATTCTGCTGCGACGAACTTTGCGAACGACTTGAGCGTCACAAAAAGAGCAACGCGCCAAGGAAAGTTCGCGACGGTGAAACACCGTCGCCAGCCCACGAAACGTGCGCTCTACCCAGACCGCACAAACCGCGCAAATAGCGCTCGCCGCAAATCCTCGGCACCGGTAACTTTCGCCCATGGATTCCCTTTATCTTTTAGGCGTCGGCGTCGTGGTCGTCATCGTCCTCGTTCTCGCGGTCGTGCTCTTTAACTTCTTCGGGCTTTGGCTCCGCGCCCGCATCGCGAATGCGCCCGTCGGCATTGGCAAAATGGTCGGGATGCGTCTGCGGAAAGTTCCCGTCGCACTCATCGTCGACAACCGCATTACCGCCTTGAAAGCCGGCATCGATATCCCGAGCGATCCGCTCGAGGCGCACTATCTCGCCGGCGGCGATGTTTCTCACGTCATCCTCGCGCTCATCGCCGCGGATAAGGCCGGTATCTCGCTCGATTTCAACCGTGCCTGCGCGATCGACCTGGCTACGAAAGGAACCGGCAAAACCGTCCTCGAAGCCGTGCGCACGAGCATTAATCCGAAGATCATCGACGTCCCGAGCGCGGCGATGGGTCGGACCACGATCGACGGGGTCGCGAAGGACGGCATCGGCGTGAAAGTTAAAGCCCGCGTGACGGTGCGTTCGCATCTCGATCGGTTCGTCGGCGGCGCCACGGAAGAGACGATCATCGCGCGCGTGGGCGAGGGGATCGTGACTTCGATCGGCTCGGCCGACACTTACAAGGATGTGCTCGAAAATCCGGATCGGATCTCGAAATTAGTGCTTCAAAAAGGTCTCGATAGCGGCACCGCCTTCGAGATTCTCTCGATCGACATCGCCGATGTGGATATCGGCGACAACATCGGCGCGAAGCTCCAAACCGAGCAGGCCGACGCGGACAAGCGCGTCGCTCAGGCGAACGCGGAAGTGCGCCGCGCGGCCGCGGTCGCGGTCGAGCAGGAGATGCGCGCGAAGACCCAGGAAATGCGCGCGAAAGTAGTCGAAGCCGAGTCGCTCGTGCCGCAGGCGATGGCGGATGCGTTTCGCTCGGGGAACTTCGGGATCATGGATTACGTGCGGATGAAAAATGTCCAGGCCGACACGACGATGCGGGAATCGATCGCCGGGGAGAAACCGGCCACATCGGAGACTCCATAACGCGCCGGAGAATTTAACCGCAGAGGGACGCAGAGGGAACGGATGAATCAGGTCGCAGATGCGCCGTGGCGTGAAAGCAGGGAGGCCGGAAAAGATCGGGACCGGACTTCGCGCTCAACTATTTTTGTCATCCGAGCGAAGCGCAGCGGAGTCGAGGGATCGCGCAAGCGTCATTCGGCCACGTTTGGAAAAGCAGGATGGAGCGTTAGTCGTTAGGCCATGAACGATTTGGTTGTTTTCCTGATCCTCGCCGGGGTCGCGCTGCTCGTAAGATGGCTGGGGAACGCGCGTGACTCGCAGGGAGCGAACTCGGAGCAGAAGAGCGCGCCTAACGATAAGCCGCGGCCTCAGCCGCCGCCCCGCGCGCCGGCCGAGAGCGAGCAGGAAAAGGTCCGCCGTTTCCTCGAAGCGCTGGGCGTTCCGCAAGGCTCCGCCCCGCCTCCGCCGGTGCAACCGCGCCCGCCGGTGCGGCAGGTCCTGCCGGCGAAACCGCAACGGGCACCGAAAGTGAAACGCAGCTTCGTGCAGCCGCTCCCGCCGGTGGTCACCGTTCCGGAGCCAATGGAGCCGCCGCCGGTAACGATTCTGCCTCCCGTTTGGACGGAACTCGCGGCGCCGACTCCGCCCGCGCCACCCCTCGCTCCGATCGTTAGGCCAGCGCCTCGCGTTCTCGCTCCGCGCGCCGCGGTGCCGCTCCCCGCGCTGTCGTTAGGCGAAATGCTCCGCGCGCCCGGCAGCGCCCGTCAGGCGATCGTCCTTCGAGAAGTCCTCGGCCCGCCGCGCGGGCTGGAGCCGCTCGCGAGCGAGAGGTTTTAGCCCCTCGCCCGGTCGCCGCGGGCCAGCTTGAAGCTGGAAGTTCTGCAACGCCCCGAACACGGCCGTCGACCCGATAGGTGGAAACCGTTAGGTGGAAAAGCCAGCCGACGAAGAGGGCGGCGGACCGGATGAGAAAACCGGCCTGACTTCGACCGCGTGGCAGACCGCGCTGAAGATTTTCGCCGAACCATGCGGAGCATCGATCCCAAGCGCATGATCGAGCCGGGTAAGAGCGTGCCGCGTCCGGCCGCCTGGCCTCTCGCGCAGGGTGGTGCGCGGCAGCGCGAGAGCGCCGAGCAGAGTTACGACATGCTTGCGCTGCTCACGCCCGATCCGATGGATGTGACCTCGGTCCATACTTATTTCAAGCCGCGGCGACTCGCCGTTACGGACCAGAGACCCTGCCGCAATTTCTCGCGCGTTACATGCTGGGCCATGGCGAAGCGCGGGAAGCCGTGGTTCATTGGGGAATTTCCGCTCCTCGACCTGGCGCGCGCGAAACCCGCGCAGCGATCAAAGAGAATTGCGTCCCGCTCGCGGCCTTCTGGGTCTTCGATCATCCGAGCCAGGAAGCGCACATGAACACGAGCTTCGAGAACAGCGTGCGCCCTCCTCGATCTCGTCGCGGAGGTCACCCGCGAGCTCAACGCCGCCGTCGGCGCGGACCCAAAATTGTTTGGCACCGCCCTCGGTTTGCCGGACGTGGCTCGAGATCTCCGTCATTCTGAGGGGAGCGCAGCGCAGTCTAGGAATCCCGTGGAATTGCCGGGAAGCGTCCGCCTTCGTGCTCCACAGAAGCGCCACGGGATCCCTCGACTGCGCCTTCGGCTTCGCTCGGGATGACCTCGTTTTTTAGTGCTCCCTCCGATGCGGAGTAGACGCGCGGCCTCCGCCTACGGCCGGCCAGCTTGCAAGCGGCTGCGGGACTCCGTAGCTTCTCACCCGTTCGCGAAAAAGCCGGCGTGGCGGAATTGGCAGACGCGCTAGACTCAAAATCTGGTACTCGCAAGAGTGTGTGGGTTCGAGCCCCTCCGCCGGTATGATCTGGGCGCAGCACTCGCGCCGCCCATGAATTCGCCCGAGATTTCCATTGTCATTCCGGTCGCCAACGAGGCCGCCGAACTGCCCGCCTGCCGGGCGCGCATCGGCGGTGTGCCTCACGAAGTTATCGTCGTCGCTGCCGGGAGCGAAGACGCAACCGCGGCGGTCGCGCGCGACGCCGGGTGTTTAGTGCTCGCGGCGCCGGAACGGCAGCGCGCGCGCCAGATGAATCTTGGCGCGGCCGAGGCCCGCGGGCGGATTCTTCTTTTTCTCCATGCCGATACCTGGCTGCCGCCGGGCGCGCTCGGTAAAATCCTCGCGGCCATCGATCGGAATGGCGCGATCGGAGGCGGCTTTAGCCGGCGTTATCGCTCGCGCTCGCTCACTCTCGCGCTGACCGCGCGGCTCGCGACCGTGCGCAATCGTCTCTTCGGCTGGCACCTCGGCGACCAGGCGATCTTCGTGCGGCGCGACGTTTTTAGTGCCCTCGGCGGTTATCGCGAGATCCCGATTTTTGAAGACCTCGATTTCTCGCGTCGGCTGCGCGCGCGCGGGCGCACGGTGACGTTGATGCCGCCGGTTTCTTCCTCGGCGCGTCGCTTCACCGAAGCGGGGCCGCTCCGGCGGACGCTGGCCGATTTGCGCCTAACGAGTCGTTACCTGGCCGGGGTCGCGCCAAATGATCTTTGCAAGATGGCCGGGGTTCCCGTAGATCGAGGCGAAGCCCAAACCTATGAATAACTTCCTCGACCGTCTCGACCAGCAGATCGCCGCCCGTCATCTCCTGACCCATCCGTTTTACCTCGCCTGGACCCGGGGCGAGCTCAGCCGCGAAACCCTCGCGGATTACGCGCAGCAATATTACCAGCACGTCGCCGCTTTCCCGACCTATCTCTCGGCCGCGCATGCCGGTTGCGAAGACCAGGCCGTGCGCCGGCAGTTGCTCGCGAACCTGATCGACGAGGAAGCGGGCGAGCCGAATCACCCAGCGCTTTGGCGCCAGTTTGCGGAAGCCCTCGGGGTTTCGCCTAACGAACTCGAAACCGCCGAAACCTGGCCGGAAACCGCTGCGCTCATCGCCACCTTCCGCAAAATCTGCCGTGCCGGGGACACCGGTGCCGCCCTCGCCGCGCTTTACGCTTACGAGAGCCAGATCCCGGCGGTCTCGGAGTCGAAGATCGACGGGTTGAAGAAGCACTACGGCTTCCAGAACGAGGAAAGCTTCCGCTATTTCACCGTGCATATCGAAGCCGATCGCGAGCATGCCGCCGTCGAGCGCGCGCTCCTCGCGCAGGAAGTGGAGCCGACCAAATCCAAAGCCGCGAGCGACGCGGCCGGGCAGGTTCTCGACGCGCTTTGGGAATTGCTCTCCGGCGTCTGCCGTCGCCACGCGATCGCCTGTTAGCGGGCAGTTGTAGAGGCGGGCGTGTCGCCCGCGAGAACTATGATCGGCGCGGCATGCAACTCACACGTTTGCGGCCGGCCCGGCCGCCTCTACACCCCGGAGCGGAGTAGCACGGCTGCGCGTTGTTCCCACCTGAAGTGAAGAAGGGGGAGGGCACTTACAATCTGGTCGTGATCGGCGCCGGCACGGCCGGGCTGGTCACTGCTGCCGGTGCGGTCGGGCTCGGCGCGCGCGTTGCCCTGATCGAGCGCCGTAAGATGGGGGGCGATTGCCTCAATTTCGGCTGCGTTCCGAGCAAGGCGCTCATCTCATCCGCGCGGCTCCTCCACCGGATGCGGAACGCGGAGCCGTGGGGCGTGCAGAGCGTCGAGCCGAAGTTCGATTTCGCGGAAGTGTTCGCGCAGATGCGCGCGGCGCGCGCGGAGCTGGCGCCGCTCGATTCGCGGGAACGGTTTGAGTCGTTAGGCGTGGATGTCTTCGAGGAGGAAGCGACCTTCCTCTCGCCGGGCGAAGTCGAAGTCGGCGGACAAAAACTGCGCGCGAAAAATTTCATCATCGCGACCGGCTCGCGCGCAGTCGTGCCGCCGGTCATCGGCGCGAGTCAGGTCCCGTTTTTCACCAACGAAACCATCTTCGACGAACTCAAGGCGAAGCCGGAAAGCCTCCTCATCATCGGTGGCGGCCCGATCGGCTGTGAGCTTGGTCAGATGTTCCAGCGACTCGGCGTGCAGGTAACGCTGCTGAACAAGGGAAAGCGAATTCTCGGGAAGGAAGACCCGGAAGTGAGCGAGTTCGCGCGGGCTCGACTCGAGGCGGAAGGCGTCCGCATCTTCACCGACGTGACGGTCGAGAGTGGGGGGGAAAAAAACGGCCGCGTCACGCTGCGC